>JAGXSM010000227.1 GCA_018333725.1 Melioribacter sp.
TAAAAATCCGGAAAATACTAAGAGCACGGAAACCTCCGATACATTAAAAGCTCCGAAGTGGAGTTATAATACTACAATTTACGAAGTGAACACTCGTCAATTTACCAACGAAGGAACATTTAATGCTTTTCGTAATCATCTTCCAAAATTAAAAGAGATGGGTGTTGATATATTATGGTTTATGCCGATCCATCCGATAGGAGTTAAAAACCGGAAAGGTACTCTTGGAAGTTATTACTCAGTTCAAAACTATAAAGAGGTTAATCCCGAATTTGGTACGCTGGAGGATTTTAAGAATCTTGTAAAAGAGGTACACAGTTTAGGTATGTATGTTATTATTGATTGGGTCGCAAATCATACTGCGTGGGATAATGTTTGGACAAAGACTCATCCTGAGTTTTACACAAAAGATAAAAACGGGAATTATGTTTCGCCATTCGATTGGAGCGATGTAATTGATCTTAATTTCGATAATCGAGAGTTATGGAATTACATGCGCGATGCTATGAAATTCTGGGTTGATGAATGTAATATTGACGGCTTTCGTTGTGATGTAGCTGCTATGGTTCCTTTAGATTTCTGGAAGTGGTTACGTCCTCAATTAGAAACGAACAAAAAATTATTTATGCTTGCAGAAGCACACGAACCGGAATTACATGAAGCATTTGACATGACTTATAACTGGCAGCTAAAAGATTTATTTGTTGATATTGCCTCGGGAAAAAAGAATGCAGATGATCTGTACAAATTATTTGAACAGGAAAAAATTATTTACCCGGGTGATGCTTTCAGAATGGTATTTACTACAAATCACGATGAAAATTCCTGGAATGGAACTGACCAGGAAAGATTTGGAAAGTTTTCCAAACAATTTGCAGTAATGTCGGGTGTTGTCCCCGGAATGGCTTTAGTTTATTCCGGAATGGAAGGCGGGTTGAACAAGCGGCTTCTATTTTTCGAAAGGGATCCGATCCAATGGAAAGAGAGCGAGTACCGTTCCATTTATACAAAACTTTTTAAGCTGAAGAAGGAAAATAAAGCCCTTTGGAATGGACCGTTTGGCGGTGAATTAATTAAGATCGATACGGGTGACCCATCAATCTTTGCTTTTGTCCGTCAAAAGGACGGTAACAAAGTGATCGCTTTGTTTAATTTATCTGAGAGCAAAAAAACTGTTAAGCTGAATTCTTATGACTTAAAAGGTGAATATAAAGATTTGTGGTTGGGTAAAATCACATCGATAAGTGATAACTTTTCTTTAACTTTAGAACCATTAGCTAACACTATATTATACAGATAGTAAAAAGAATTAGAAAAGATGGATCATCGACAGAAAATTCATCGGTCCGGTAAAGGGGTTTACTTTTTTATTCTCACTGCCGGTGTAATAATTTCTATTGTGGTTCTTTATGTTCTTCTTCTCGGTTTCAGAATAAATTTCATTTTCAGTAATCTAATGGATTCGGCAGCGAAAGTTAAACTTAGTGTGGCCAATGCAAAATTTGAATTCTTAAAAAGCTCATCTGATACTTCGAATACTTCCATAATAAATGCATGGGAACACTTAAGTTTAGCAGAACTATATGCCGGTAAACTCTTCGAAGAGAAAGATCCGTTTTCATTTATTGCTTTACCGCTTCATAAAATTGAGCTTCAGGATAAAGTTCAAAAACTCCAGGGAGAATTATTAAATTACCGTGGAGAGACAAGTCTGTTGCTTAAAAATAAGTTAAAAACCAGTCCGGCAGCAGAATCGTTATTCAATAATATTGTTTCAATTACAGATGAGATTGAACTGGACTTACGAATTCTGCTCGATTCCGAGATAAAAGTTTTCAGAATTACTCTATTCGGTCTGATTGGTTTTTGCGTTCTACTTCCGTTTATCACCTCCTTTATTTTTTACAGATACGAAAAGCAACGTTCTTCGTTTATCAAACAGATTGAAAGCGCCACAATTACATTAGAGAAAGGTCTTCACAAGAAAACACGGGTTGAAGAAGCTCTTCAAGAAACACAAAGACAGCTTACAACATTAATACAAAATCTGCCCGGTATGGTTTACAGGTGTAAAGTCGATTCAGAATGGACAATGGAGTTTGTAAGCGATAAGTCATATCAAATAACCGGTTACAAACCGAATGAACTTATAAACAATCATGTTACTTCCTACAACAGTTTAATTAATCCACAGGATAAAGTTAAAATTTGGGATCATATTCAAAAATCGGTTGAACAAAGAAAATCTTTTCAACTGGTTTATAGAATTACAACTGCGTCCGGATATGAAAAGTGGGTCTGGGAAGAAGGAATTGGAATCTTTTCCGAAGAAGATGAGTTAATTGCTCTCGAAGGATTTATTACTGATATAACCGAACAAAAACTTATTGAAGATCAATTACAGCTTCAGAGTAACGCACTTGAAGCTGCTGCTAACGGAATTGTTATAACCGACAAGAATACAAGTTTAATCTGGGCAAACAGCGCTTACTGGCATATTACTGGTTATTCCAAAAGTGATTTTGTCGAAAATAAAATGAACGTTTTTAAATCCGAATTTCATGATATCACATTCTTTGAGCACCTATGGGATACAATTAAGAGCGGTGAAATATGGCGCGGCGAAATGATAAACAAAAAGAAAGATGGTTCTACTTATTTTCAGGAAATGACTATTACTCCAATCCGCAGTTCCGAAAACCAGATAATCTATTTTGTAGCAATCATTCAGGATATTACAGAACGTAAAAAATCTGAAGATGCTCTTCGCGAAAGTGAATTCCGATTCCGCGGTTTGTACGAAAATGCAACTGTTGGTATTTACCGAACATCCCTTTCCGGTAAGATCTTAATGGCAAACCCAACTTTACAAAGAATTCTTGGCTACGACTCATTTACCGAATTAACCAATCTGGATGCAAAGGACTCTTATTTAGATCCAAACACAAGGGCAATATTTACAAAGGAGTTAAATCTTAAGAACAGGGTTTTCGGTTTCGAGTCAAGGTGGAAGAAAAAAGACGGAACAATTATTTATGTAAGAGAAAGTGCGCGTGTTGTAAAAGATGAAGACGATAGACCTGTATTCTACGAAGGAACCGTTGAAGATATAACCGATAAAAAACTTGCTGAGGAACAATTAATAAGCGCCAAGGAACGTGCAGAACAGTCCGATCGGCTAAAATCAGAGTTCCTTGCTCAAATGTCCCACGAAATTAGAACCCCTCTGAATGTTATATTAAGTTTTACTGGAATGATGAAAGACGAACTTCAAGATCAGGTAGATGAAGAATTAAAGAAAGGATTTGATGTAATTGATGAAGAGGGGAAGCGGATTATGAGAACAATCGAACTTATAATCAACATGTCCGAACTGCAAACCGGTAATTATAATTTTAATGCAAAGGAAATCGATCTTAACACAGATATTATCCAAAAACAATTTCGTAATTATCAGCCCATTGCCAAACAAAAGAAAATAGCATTTAACATTGTTAATAACATTAACAATACAAAGGTTATGGCCGACGAGTACTCGGTAAATCAAATTTTCTATCATCTTATAGACAACGCCGTTAAGTTTACCAGCACCGGCAAGGTTGAAATTAACCTTAATAAAGATCCGCGCAATAATGTTTATGTAGATGTTGTAGATACAGGAGTCGGTATCTCCGAGGAATATATGAAAATGCTTTTTACTCCCTTTACAAAAGAGGAAAAAGGTTATACAAGAAATTTTGAGGGAAATGGATTGGGATTAGCTCTGGTTAAAAAATATTGCGATCTAAATAATGCCGAAATAAAAGTAACAAGCCAGAAAGGAAAAGGATCAATATTCAGAATTACCTTTCTTAAAAAATAAATTTGCCATGAAGGGATTAAAATTTCTACCACTAACAGAAAAAAAATGGACGGATTTTGAAAATCTATTTGGTAAAAATGGTGCGTGTGGCGGTTGCTGGTGCATGTGGTGGAGAATAAAAAGAAATGAATTCGAAATGAATAAAGGTGCCGTAAATAAAAAATTAATGAAGAAGATTGTTAAAAAAGGAATAGTTCCCGGTTTAATTTTCTATCTTAACAAAATACCGATCGGGTGGATTTCTGTTGCGCCACGCGAGGACTTTCCGGTGTTAAATAACTCTAGAGTATTAAAACAAATTGATAATAAAAAAGTCTGGTCAATCGTGTGCTTTTATATCGATAAGCATTATCGCCGCAAAGGACTTTCTGTAGAAATCCTAAAAGCAACTATTGAATATGCTAAAAAGAAAAAGGTAAAAATATTAGAAGGTTACCCGGTAGAACCTAAAAAGGAAAAAATGCCTTCAGTATTTGCATGGACTGGATTTGCCTCAGCATTCTTGAAAGCAGGTTTTAAGGAATTTGAAAGACGGTCAGCAACAAGACCAATTATGAGATATGCTATTCAACAATAATGGAAACAAAAAATGAAATCTCTTAAGCTACTCTTCGTATTAATAACTCTAATTTCTACAGTAATTTATTCACAGGACGATGCTGCTTCTTCAACATTAATAAATAAGGGGGATAAAGCGCCGCAGTTTGAAGTTCAGTCTATCTCCGGTGGATGGCTCTCATCAGATCTGTTAAAAGGAAAAGTTACATTAATTAATTTCTGGGCAACCTGGTGTCCTCCTTGTCGGGCAGAATTCCCTCTCCTTCAAAAGGATATATATGATTCAATTAAAGAGAAAGATTTTCTTGTTATGGCAATATCAAGAGGGGAAGACACTGATACTGTAAAGAAATTTATTGATAAGAATAAATATACATTCCCCATCTATGTTGATAAGGAAGCAAAAGTATTTAACCTCTTTGCAAACAAATATATCCCGCGAAATTTTGTTATTGGTAAAGATGGGCATATTAAATGGGCGTCGATTGGATTTGTTAAAGAGGAGTTTTACGAAATGATAAAAGTCATAAGAGAAGAATTGAAAAAATAATTGACCATAAAACGGTTCGCCAATTTATTGGTTGGTAGAGCCGTTATTTAAGAATCAAATAATAAAATAATTCCCTGGAAGGTTTTTTAATATATCCTTTATCAAATAAATTACTTGCCGCTTCTGCTGCTATAAATTTGTAGATCCAGAACGTCCATTCTCTAAAACTTACTTCGTCTTTATAAACAGAGGACAAATATTTTTTTACAAACACCGGGCGCTTCGAATCGAGGTAATTAATCAATTCGTCTGAGATAAGAAGTGCCATTTGAGTTAAAGTTTCATTTTCACGATTTGAGATTACCGGGAGAATTAATTCACTGTTTTTAAGTAAACCGTATTTATTTAATGGGAATGTTAAATTCTTATCTGCAGCTTTTAACTCCCCGCTCATAAATTTAACAAGGTCATCAATAATTTTTTTCTTGAATACTATTTCATTAGAGACTTCACTCATTCCGAAATCCTGTATTAATT
The DNA here is from genome assembly GCA_018333725.1 of Melioribacter sp. Classification (GTDB taxonomy): domain Bacteria; phylum Bacteroidota; class Ignavibacteria; order Ignavibacteriales; family Melioribacteraceae; genus DSXH01. The sequence continues at coordinate 5,448 of JAGXSM010000227.1, forward strand.
GTTCGCGTTTGATATCAATATAGTTTGCCCTTCTGCTAATATTACCGAATACACACAGAAAATATTCCTTGTAATCTTCATATTTGTTTTCGAGCCACAATTTATTTGCTGATTGCTGGAGTGTATCCTCCTGATTAACCATTAAATAATACTGATTACTTCCCCGCATCGGAATATCGGATCTTAAAAATTTCTCAACTATGTTTTCCTTCTGCCATTTATCCAGCAAAACATTGTAAAGAATAAAAAGCGAGGATTCTTCGAAAGAAATATTGTAAAAGGAATTTAGTTGCCGGTACTTTTCCTTAACTGTTTGATACTTCTCAATTATTATATTTTCGATATCATTACTAAACTGCTCTACATATTTTTTTATATCCTCCCTATCCCCGCTTGCTACAATCATACATGCCGGCACAAATTCTTTTCCATCCGAACTTTTTATAAGTCCCTCAATAAATAACTGATTAATATAATTACTGTATTCGGATTCACTGATTTTAAAGTGCTCAATTATTTCCTTTTTACTCACCCTTTTGTGAAGAAGGATTAAAATTTCACTGAGGATTTTTTGTTCAGTTAATTTTATCTGTTTTATATTTTCCGGATAAACTTCAACAGTAAGTTTACCTTCCAGCAATTCCGAAACATTCTCTTTTGACGTACAGGAAATAATAACGAAGAGAATAAATATTACAGCAATTATTTTATTCATATAAAAGGTTCCGGGAAAAAAGTATTATCTAATTTTTTATTCCTATTAAAATATTGGAGCCGAAACTGGTATCCTTACGAATAACCTTATTAATACCGGCATTTATAAACCAATCTCTCATTTCATTTTCAGTATAAGTATCACCGCATTCGGTGCCGACAAGCATATTGAGAGAGAACAATGCGCCGCCAAGCGGACCGGTTCTATCATCGTTCATAATAAAATCGCGTATAATTATTTGTCCCCCCGGATTCAAAGATTCAGCACACTTTGTAATTAATTCTTTGTTCTGTTCAAAGCTATTTATGTGAACAATTGCAGAAAGAAGTATAAGATCGTAACCTTTTCCAAAAGAACAGTCCAGGTAGTCTCCTTCAATAAATTCAACACGTTTAGTAAGTTCGTATTTTGCAGCATATTTCTTTGTAATAGGAATTATTTCAGGAAGATCTAAAATCACACCTTTAACATTTTCATTTGTACTAAGGAATTCATAAGTAAACGCACCCGAACCGCCGCCGATATCGAGCATCTTATTAACATTAGAAAAATCGAGCATTAGAGAAATAATTTTAGCTTCCCGCTGTGCCCTGTAATGCATCGCAGCAATAAAATTTTCCCGCCAGTCCTCTTTCCTGGAAATTGTTTTCTGGAATACAGAACCACCTGATTTTACTGATTCAGTCAACATACTCCATAAATCCCATAAATGATTTGTATGATGAAGGTTCCCCATATAATCCGGCTTTCCTTTAACGAGATACTTTGCAGCTGTTTCATTATTGTAATACTTGCCGTGAACTTTCCTTAAAAATCCGAGTGCAACCAGAGCATTCATAAGTCTATTTACGGCTCGTTCATTACAATTAATTAGTTTTGCTACATCATCCGAATGCATCATGTGTTTATCCAGGACAGTAAATATTTCCAGCTCTATTGCAGTTAATAACACTCTGCTTTGTTGAAATGAATTGGCCAGATTTCTTATACTATCCGGAGTGAATACTTCGTTGATCTGCATAACAATCACATTGATTTTGTTAAACAAAAATAATATTTGAAAATGGTTTATGCAGGTTTTGGAAAATATTTTTACAGTAAATTAGAGTTTGCCTTGCTTATACATCAGCTGGGTTTTTAATCTTAAGAGCTGTCTTTCTATAACAAGATCGGCAAGTTTATCGGGAATGGTTGTTTTATCTTTTGCGTGTAATACTTCCTGTACTTTTGATTCGCTAACATCAATCCGGTATAGACTATTAACAAAGCGTTCAAAATCGCGCGACATTAATTCTTTGATACGATTAACTAAATATTCTTTTATTACAGTAAGATCTGCTGCAACAGGTAATGACGATCCTTCCAGAGAAAAATCTTTGGATAATTTTGCGACTAATGCAGTATATAATTCTTTATCGTCCATAATTTTATAAGCGGGACGGGGC
>JAGXSM010000228.1 GCA_018333725.1 Melioribacter sp.
TGAAGTGTCTCGGCAATTCCAGGTCTGCGTAAAACTTCAGCATATAAACCTTCTATAGGTAAAAACATAATAGCAAAATCGGTAGTATGTGGAGGATCGATATACTTATCTGCAATTTTCTTGGCTTCATTTTTAATTCGTGTCTCTATTCCTTTTTGTGCTTCATTAATCAATGTTACATTGCTGCTTTCCTGTGCTTCCAGTAAACGCTGATAATCTTCAACAGGAAATTTTGCATCGATAGGGAGCCATACAATATCATTTTTACTTAAATTCCGTCCCGGTAGTTTAATAGCAATTTCAACCTTATCGTTACTTCCTTTTTTAGTAGATACATTTTTTTCATATTGATCGCGTGTAAGAATCTGTTCAATTAAATTTTCAAGTTGAATTTCGCCCCAGCCTCCGCGGGTTTTAACATTGGCAAGAACATTTTTAAGATCTCCAACACCGCGAGCTAATTCCTGCATATCACCAAGACCTTTATAAACCTGTTCCAATCTTTCACTAACAAGTTTGAAAGATTCACCCAGCCGCTTTTCCAGTGTGCTATGGAGTTTTTCATCGACTGTATGACGCATTTCCTCAAGCTTTTTAGAGTTGTTCTCCTGGATTTCTTTAAGCTGCGATTCAACCCGGTTTTGTAATTTATCAAACTTTTGTTCGTTGGTCTGTATAAGTTTTGATAGCTGATCAAAAAGTTGATCGCCGAACAATTTAATTGCATTGCTCAATTCTTCGCGCTGCGCTTTACCAACTTTAGAAATTTCATCTCTGTTGCGCGATAGTTCATCTCTAAAAGATTTATCAACTCTGCTGAGTTCGTCTTTAATATTAATCTGAGATTCGCCTGTAATTTTTTTATAGGTTAACCAGATCAATATTAGAATAGTAATTACAGAACCAAGTATTAATAAGAAATAAATTTCATTCATGATCACTCCATTGGCAAGAAAATGAAAAAACCTTTGGTTATTTATCAAATATTTTTTTATTCGTCAAATAATATTTCATTATTTTAAATAAGTAATTCAATCGGGGTTAAATGAAAAGTTGGAAAAAGATTCTATTTGGCATAATTGGTTCGCTATTTATTATAGCAGTCGTAATATTCATAATCTCCTATATTATATTAAATAAATCATTACCAGATTATGATGGTAAAGTTAAATTACCAGGACTAATTTCTGAAGTTAATGTTTACCGGGATTCTTTTGCAGTCCCCTTAATTTCTGCAAGCAACGATGAAGATTTAGCTTTCGCTCTTGGATATGTCCATGCACAGGAAAGATTATTCCAGATGGATTTAGCACGCAGAGCCGGCGAAGGAAAATTAAGCGAAGTATTTGGCAGTAAAACTATTCCTTTCGATAAAATGTTCCGGACACTAGGATTGTATAAAATCGTTGAATCAGCTTATCCAAAACTGAATCCTCTTTCACAAAAAATTCTAAAAGCATATTCAAAGGGAGTAAATAGCTTCATTGAAAATTCAAAAGGGAAATATCCAATTGAGTTTGATGTACTTGGTTACGACCCGTATCCGTGGAAACCGGAACACAGTCTTCTTATTGCCAAATTAATGGCATGGGAATTAAATATAAGCTGGTGGAGCGATATTACATTTTCAAATCTAATTCAGAAAGTAGGCGTTGATAAAGCCAAAGAGCTTTTACCGGATTACCCTGAAAATGCACCGACAATTATTCCAAAAGAAATCTCAACTTATGCACATATCGGAAATGAGCTGATCAATATCGATAGGCAATTCAGGGAATTTATGGGTACAACAGGTACACACATTGGATCTAATAATTGGGTAATAAATGGTAACATCTCTAAATCTAATAAACCGATTATAGCCAATGATCCTCATTTAGGTTTTACTCTGCCGGGTAAATGGTACTTTGCAGTTTTAAGAAGTAATGAATGGAATACCGAAGGATTTACAATCCCCGGATTACCTGCAGTCGTTATAGGTAAAAATGAAAACATTGCATGGGCAGTGACAAATGTTATGGCTGATGATTCAGATTTTTATATAGAAAAAATTGATTCGAGCGGTCAAAAATATTTTGTGAATAATCAATTACGGGATTTTATTTCTATTAGGGATTCATTTGCGGTTAAGGACTCATCTTATTACAAATTTACAATTAGAAAAACGCACCGCGGACCAATTATTTCTGATGTTCATGCATTCAATATTCTTTATCCCGAAGGTGGTAAAGTAAATTCAACAATTAGTATGCGATGGACAGCATTTGAATCCAGTGATGAAATGTATGCGGCGATTTCATTAAACAAAGCTAAAAACTGGAATGACTTCAAAGAAGCTTTACGTTATTTCACCGCTCCCGGTCAAAATTTTATCTATGCTGATAAATCTGGAAACATCGGATATGTTTGTGCTGCACGGTTACCATTACGGACTAATACAAGTCCAACTTTAATTTATGACGGTTCAACAGAGGCCAATGATTGGAAAGGTTTCGTTCCATACGACGAAATGCCTAAGTTTTTTAATCCACAACAAAATTTTATTGCAACTGCAAATAACAAAACGGTCAGCAATTTCCGCTATCATATATCAAATGTTTGGGAACCGCCATCAAGGATTGAAAGAATAACCGAACTGTTGAAGTCGAAGAAATTCCACTCAAAGGAAGACTTTAAAAATTACCAGATGGATTTCTTTTCAACATATGCAAAAGAAATTGTACCGTATATTCTGAATGCATTCAACGATGTTAAAGTAAACGATAGAAATCTGAGAACCGCAATAGAATTATTGGATAATTGGAATTTTGAAATGTCTGCCTCAAGTCAGGTACCAACAATTTACCTTCATTTTTATCATCATCTTATTAAAAATATTTTTGAAGATGAACTTGGAGAAGATTTATTAAAGGAATATGTTTTTCTTGCCAATATCCCGTATCGGATAATCTCAAAATACTTAAAAGAAAATTCCTCTTCATTTTTGGATGACGTTAATACTCCTCAAGTTGAAACACGGGATGATATTATAAGAAAAAGTCTGGTGGATGCTTTAACAGAACTTGAAGAAAAATTTGGAGAAGAAATTTCCACATGGCAATGGGGAAAAATTCATAAAGTGAGATTCAAGCATACATTTTCCGGTGCTTCATCTCTTTTAGATAAGTTAATAAATATCGGTCCATTCGAAATTGGTGGTGATGGCACAACAGTATTTAATACCGAATATTCTTTCCACGAGATTTATGAGAAGGAAAGGGACTTAAAAAAACCTCACCGATCCGAACCTTACCAGAATATACTTGGTCCATCAATGCGGTATATATATGATTTTGGTGATCCAGAATATTTTTATATGATTTTACCAGCCGGTCAAGCCGGGCACTTTCTTAATCCTCATTATAAGGACATGACTAAAAAGTGGCTTAAAGGTGAGTATGTTAAAATTCCTCTTAACGAGAAAGAATTTGTAAACTCTTCCAGGCATACCTTGAATTTAATTCCATGGTAATACTTAAAGAAGTTTAATTAGCAATGTGTTAAATTAGTTCACAAAATAATTATGGAATATGAAAGTAACAGAACATTTAGATAAATCGAAAGAAACATTAATAAGTTTTGAAATCATTCCTCCAAAACGCGGAGGAGATATAAAACAACTTCTCTCTGTATTAGATGATATTGTAAAATACAATCCTCCTTTCATTGATATAACCAGCCACGCCGCAGAAGTAGTTTATGAAGAAACAAAGGGCGGCGATATGAAGATGAAAGTAAAAAGAAAACGCCCCGGTACTTTAGGTATCTGTGCGTTGATCCAGAACAAATACAATATCGATGCTGTTCCACATGTACTTTGTTATGGATTTACCCGCGAGGAAACAGAGGATTTTTTAATCGAAATCCATTATCTGGGGATTGATAATGTTCTTGCAATAAGAGGTGATGAAAGCGGTTTTCACAAACCTCTTAAATACGGACGTAGCATTAATGAGTATGGTGTCGATTTAATAAAACAGGTTGCTGATTTAAATAACGGGAGATATTTAGAAGACGGATTGCTGGATGCTTATCCAATGAATTTTTGCATCGGTACAAGCGGATACCCTGAAAAACATTTTGAGTCTCCAAACCTTCAGACGGATATAAGATATACAAAAGCTAAAATTGAAGCCGGTGCTTCCTATATTGTTACGCAGATGTTTTATGACAACAAATTTTATTATGAATATGTTGATAACTGCCGGAAAGGCGGAATTGATGTTCCGATAATTCCGGGATTAAAAATAATTACATCAAGATCGCATGCTCATACAATACCGAAGAATTTTTATATCGATATACCATCGGAGCTTGTTGAAGAACTTAATAAAGCTAAACCGGAACATGCAATGGAGATTGGAGTTGAATGGACTTTTAAACAGGTAGAAGATCTGTTAAATAAAAATGTCCCGGCAATTCATTTTTACGTGATGCAGAATTCTAAACCGATTAAAATGTTAATGAAAAAATTAGGATTATAAAATGATTATAACCTCGCCCAGTAAATTGATTATGAAAGCAGCATTGCCTCGTAAATTAAAATGGGGAGTAGCCGGCTGCGGTAATTATGTAGAAACTTCATTTCTGCCGGTCCTATCGTTAGTTCAAAGAAGTAAACTCATTTCGGTCTTTAGTCATGATATAAAGCGCGCAGAATTTATTGCCGGAAAATTCGGTGCACAAAAGTATTCTAATAACTTTCAGGAATTTATTAAGGGTGATTTCGATATTGTGTATATCGCCGGTGCGAATGTAAATCATTATGAACAGGTTATTGAATCTGCTAAAGCCGGTAAACATGTAGTCTGCGAAAAACCTGTTGCCATGAATTCAAATCAAATTCAGGAAATGATTGAAACATGTAAAGAAAATAATGTTAGCTTCTCGGTTAATTTTACACACCGTTTTCATCCTCTTGTACTTAAATCCAAAGAACTTGTTGATAATGGAATAATAGGTAAAATTGTTTCCGTCTCCGGCTCATTTAATATTGATTATCCTCCAAATGATAATTTTAGATTCAAAAAGGATTTGAGCGGAGGTGGTGCTTTGAGAGATCTCGGTTCACATATGATCGATATGCTTAGATTATTTGGTGGAGAAATTACCGATACAAAAGGATTTATAGATAATATCGTTTATAAAAGCGAAGTTGAAGATTTCGCTTCGGCTGTTGTTAGATTTGAAAAGGGTGGTTACGGATATTTCAATGTTTCTTATAATTCCAATAAGTCATTTAACCGTATTGAAATTCTTGGTCATAAGGGTATTATTAGTATTGATAATTTTGTCGGTAAGAAGAATGTCTCCGCAAAGTTGATAATTAACCTTCAGGGTGAAGCTAAAAAAGCATTCCGTAAAAGAGCAAATAAGGTTTCTTACATGATTAAATCCTTGCAGAGGACGGTTCTTAAAAATCAACAGACTTTAGTGCCCGGCGATGATGCATTAAAAGCAATGCGAATTATTGAAGAGATTGAAAAACAATGTCGCTAAGATCGGATTTAGTTGAAGCTTGTCATAAAGTTTATGCAAAAGGATTTGTATCTGCATATGATGGAAATTTATCTGTACGAACAAATAGAAAAACTATATTAATTACACCTTCCGGAAAATGTAAAGGAGAAATATCCGAAAAAGATTTACTGGAGATTGATTATAAAGGGATGCTATTAAAAGGAACAGGTAAGATTTCCACAGAATCGAAATTACATTTACTTGCCTATCAAAAAAGGGAGGATATTAATTCTGTTATCCATTGTCATCCTGTTCATGCTACCGCTTTAGCTACGGCAGGTGAAGGAATGACAAATCCTGTTTTTCCGGAAGTAATTCTTTCACTAGGTCCTGTTCACCTTTGTAAATATGTAACACCTTCAACAGGTCAACTGGCAAATTCTATATTACCTTATATTAAATTTGCCTGGGCATTACTTTTAGAGAATCACGGCGCTGTTACTTTCGGAAAGAATATTAAAGAAGCATACTTCCGAATGGAAAAATTAGAACACGCTGCTCATACATTAATAATGACCCGGATTATTGGCAAAGAAAAAATTATCTCATCAAATAAATTAAAACAACTCTACTCTATTGCAGAAAAAGTCTATGGAATTAGAGCGAATAAAAAAAATATTTAATTTAACTAATCAAGTTAATAATGGTAACCAAATGACTAATTCGAAAATTAATGTTGTATTATTAGTTGGAGGTACTTCACCTGAAAGGGAAGTCTCAAAAGCATCTGGTAAATCAATTTTAAAAGCTTTATACGATCTTGGTTATAAAGTTAAAGTTATCGATCCGGCATACGGGTTGATTCAACCAAAGGAAGAATATAAATTTTTTGAAGAGAAAGATTATTCGGAAATTTCAAATCGTAACCAGTTAGAAGCTGTAAATTCAACAATGCTCGACGGCATTGACCTTGTATTTATTGGTTTGCACGGTAAGTGGAGTGAAGACGGAACCTTACAATCACTTTTAGAAATGAGAGGTATTAAATATACCGGTTCTAAAGTTTTGGCAAGTGCACTGGCAATGAATAAATGTATGTCCAAAATAATGTTTCAGCATTTTGATGTAACAACACCAAAATGGTTTCTCATTAATAAAAATGAAATTGATTTTCCTTTGATAAGAGAAAAGATCAAAAAGTTCTTCGGTTATCCCTGTGTTATTAAACCTAATGATCAGGGCTCCACAATTGGCTTAACAATCTGTAGGGGTGAAATTGAACTTGAGTTGGCAGTTAAGAAAGCTTTCGAATTTGCTTCAACAGTATTGGTAGAAGAATATATTATAGGTAGAGAACTTACAGTAGCAGTTTTAGGTAAACAAGCTCTTCCTGTTCTAGAAATTAAACCGATTGATGGATTCTATGATTATGAACATAAATATACTTCAGGTAAAACAGAGTATATTGTCCCGGCAGTTATACCACCTAAAGTTGCAGAGCATCTGCAGCATCAAGCTTTGCTTGCTTTCAATTCTCTTGGGTGCGCAAGTTATGCCAGAATCGATTTCCGGCTTACTAAAGATTATAAATCATATTGTCTCGAGGTTAATACTCTACCTGGGATGACAAATTTAAGTCTTGTTCCTAAAATGGCGGCAGCCGCCGGAATTTCTTTTGAAGATCTAATCAATAAAATTATCCAGAATGAACTTTGATGTTTAGTATAAATAAAAAAATTCTTTTCCGGTTTCTATGGTTTTTTGTAATTCTTGGAATTCTTGCTTTCCTTGTATTTAATCAGAATGGCATCATTAAATTTATAAGTCTTCGTCAGGGGCTCAATAATCTAAACGCTCAGATAAAAAATGCAGAGGATAAAATAAATTCCCTCGAGATGGAGATTGATTCATTAAACAAGAGTAAAGAAAAGATTGAAAAAGTAGCGCGGGAAAAATTTCATATGATGCGCCCAAACGAACGTGTTTTAAAAATCGAAGAAAATTGAATTAATATTTTGAAAAACAAAATTGAAATACCGATAACACCATTAGCAGAAAGAATTCGCCCAAAAAGTTTAGATCAATTTTTTGGGCAGAAAAAATTAGTTGGTGATGGAAAGCCACTTAGAAAGATGATCGAAAATCAATCTCTAAGTTCGTTAATATTCTGGGGCCCACCCGGAACTGGTAAAACTACATTGGCAAGAATTATTGCAGAAACAACTCAATCGGAATTTTTTCAGATCAATGCCGTCTCATCGGGAATTAAAGAATTAAGGGAACTTATTGAAATAGGTGCTGAAAATTTACAGTACAATAAAAGAACGATTATATTTATTGATGAAATTCATCGTTTCAACAAAGCTCAACAGGATGGATTATTATCATCTGTTGAAAAGGGTGAAATTATTTTAATTGGGGCAACTACTGAAAATCCTTCATTCGAAGTAATTCCGGCCTTACGGTCCCGTGTTCGTATTTTTGTCCTTGAAGAACTTAGTAAATCTGATCTCTTGGAAATTTTGAATTATGCATTAACAGAAGATGAATTTTTAAAAACACTTAATATTACAATTGATGATGCGGATTATCTCATTTATATATCCGGCGGAGATGCCAGAATTCTACTCAATGTTCTCGAAGCTGCTGTTGTGAGTGAAATTGCCGACGAAAGAATAGTTATAACACGCGAAATAATTGAAGAGACTATTCAAAAGAAAAATATTCTATATGATAAGTCCGGCGAAGAACATTACAATTTAATCTCAGCATTTATAAAAAGTATTCGCGGCTCGGATCCGGATGCTGCTGTTTACTGGTTAGCTAGAATGTTAGAAGGCGGTGAGGATCCGCTTTTCATTGCAAGAAGAATGATTATTCTTGCATCGGAAGATATTGGCAATGCATCACCCAATGCGCTTGTACTTGCCAATGCAGTGTTTAGTTCAGTTGAAAAAATTGGAATGCCTGAATCAAGAATCATTCTCTCGCAATGTGCAACCTACCTTGCATCGTCTCCTAAAAGCAACAGTTCTTACATTGCAATTGATGCCGCATTAGGCGATGTAAAAAATCAACAATTGTTTCCGGTCCCTTCACACTTACGTAATGCGCCTACTAAATTGATGAAGGATCTGGGTTATGGAAATAATTATAAATATCCGCATAACTTCCCGAATAATTTTATTGAGGAAGATTATTTACCATTGGAACTGAAAAACAAACAATATTATTTCCCTTCAGAAAGTGGGAATGAAAAAGGAATAAAGGATAGATTGAAAAATCTTTGGCGTGAAAAGAAAAAGTATTAATTAAGTGTAAAAACCTTGCCGGGTAATTGCTTCACAATCCCTTTAAATTCCATCATTAATAAATTCACCAGACAATCGGGAACCGGCATGGAAGTAATCTTCGATAATTCATCAATATGTTTGGGTTCGTCCTTTAGAACCGATAATAGTTTTTCTTCGAATAAATTTAATTCTATAAGTTGCTTATCAAGTGTTTTGTACTCTTTAACATCAAGTTTTGTTTTTAACTCTTCAATTATATCATCAGCAGATAGAACTAATTTTGCCTCACCTCTTTGAATTAAAGAGTTTGGCCCTTCACTTTGCTTACTATTAATATTACCGGGGATGGCAAATATTTCTCTGTTCTGATCGATTGCATATGCAGCGGTCTGCATCGCACCTCCATTTATCCTCGTTTCTATAATTAATGTCCCTAATGAAAGACCAGAAATTATTCTGTTTCTTTTCGGA
>JAGXSM010000229.1 GCA_018333725.1 Melioribacter sp.
AACCTTTGTAATCTTCTGCCATAATTTTCCCTCTGCGGACTTTGCGGAAATCTCTGCGAACTCTGCGTGCAGATCTTTAAAGATTATCACGCAAAGAACGCAAAGAAAACGCAGAGTAAGCTAAGATTTATTAAATATTTTTTTCTTTACTATTTGTCCTTCAACAGACATTCTTACTTTATTCAATGTTAGTCCTAATAAAATATCATTCCTTTTTTCTTTATTAAATATTTTTAGATGGTCAAGCTCTTTTTCTGTTTTGGATATAATCTCTTCAAGTTCCCGGGATGTAATTGGTTTAGGTAAGAGTTCCGGATAAAATTTTCCTTTTACAATTGATTTCTGCATTGCAATAAAAATTCCATGACGTGATAGTAATCCATCCTTATATGCTGTAAAAATATCACACATCATTTCCGGTGTGAGAAGTGAAATATCAGAACCCATTTTCTTCAATCTTTTGGGAAACTGAATCAACGCAACAGCAGCCAGAGTTGGATCGATCTTAAAATCATTAACAACCAATTTAAATAGTTTTGCAAATTTAGAAATTGATAATTCGCTTATTGTATCTAGTGGAATTCCCAATTGATTATACCAATTTTCACTTTGCCAGAATTTATCCGGTAAATCTTTTTTCAATCTACTTAATCTTTCCTCGGTAATTTTTGTGGGGGGAAGATCAGTGTCGGGATACATTCTATCTGCACCGGGCAATATTCTTTCGAATCCGTTTGTTCCATCTCTCAATGCTTGACGTGTCTCGGATGGAATTCCTATAGTCGCTTCACGCGCTCTAATTATTATTTCATTAATCGCCATATTTGTATCCTGTTCATTTCCCCATACAATTACCATCGTGTCATTATCGCCGGCACCAACATTCTTTTTAATATTCTGCCATTCCGCAGAAAGAAGATTATCTCCGCGGCTATCAGAGTGAATTATATTCGGTATCAATGTCAAACATGCAATTACTCGTACTCTATCAGAAATTTCTTTCGAGAAATAAGTGTCGGTTTGTGTTTGCCAATTTAATAATCCGGCAAAACCTTTTAAAGTAACACATTTTATTTTGAGTTCCTGATCTATTGCATTGCGAACAGGTTGATAGTGTGCCTTCTTTATTATTCTTGTAATGTCTGCTGATGATGCTTCAAAACTTAATTTAGTAATTCCTCTTTTATTAAGTTCCTCTCTTAAACGGAGCAGATTCCACTGTCGCATCGCTTCGTTATAAGTGAGCAAAGGAATTCTTCCAATCTTTGGGACACCTTTAATTTCTATTCTCGTCCCACCATCCACACTTACGTTTACGTCCTCTCTTGCAGAACCGATTCCTCTTCTTACTTTAGTAGTACTTCGAACAACCTTCGCGCATATCTCTGCAACCTCAGCAACTTCAAATGGTGTGCGCATATTGGGTCCGGTTACAGTTTCTATTAGAGGCATTCCGAGTCGGTCTGTTAAGTAAACGCGTGTATGACCATGATCAGAAACTTCGCGGCATGAATCTTCCTCAATTGACATTTGAACAATATCAATTGTTCTGTTCCTGTATGGAATTTTTCCGTTGAGAGCAAAAATTGCTGTGCGCTGGAAACCGGTTGGAATGCTTCCATCAAGATATTGTTTGCGCGCAATGTGCAATTCATCCACAATCGCACAGTCGAATAATAATCCGCATTCAAGTGCAATGTTCATTGCATCATCATTAATAAGAAAGGGAGGAGTATCGTCCATTTCGTAAGTGCAGACCGTATCGCGGTTAATTCTATAGATAATATCCTTCTTCGTTTTGAATTCCATCAAAGCGGTGCCGTCATATTCACCAAGCTCTGAAAGTGTGGGACGCATGTGCCGTAATATCTCAGCATGATATTTTGTGCTGTACTGTCCGGCTGGACAACGGCAGAATAATTTTTTGTTTGTGAATAATTGCTGATGAATTTCCAATCCGGATTTGAAACCAACGGTTTCATAATCCTTTTCTGTCATTTCTTCGAATGGCTTAAATAAAAAGTCTTTCATTTTTTTGCTCGGTGGATCTCTGTGAATGCTCCGTGTTTCTCTGTGTAACCATTTCTTTCATTGGGTTGCACGTGGAAGTTGTGGAGGAACACAAAGAAAACATTATTGATTTATATAATTGAGAATAATTATCGATGGAGTAGAAGAATGAACGATGAGATTTTTGCATAAGCATTTGAAAATATTTTTGTAACAAAAAATTTTTGAGAGAAGCTATAATAAACAAACTCAATTTATGGAGAATGTTAAATGAATAATGTATAATTACAATAAATTGCTTGCCAGTTCAGCTAATTCCGATCTTTCTCCTTTCTCAAGATTTACATGCGAATAAAGTTTCTGACCTTTGAAATGCTCGATCAGATAAGATAATCCGTTTGATTGAGAATCGAGGTACGGATGATCAATCTGATAAATATCACCTGTAAGAACTATCTTGGCGCCTTCGCCGGCACGTGTTATAATCGTCTTAATTTCGTGCGGAGTAAGATTCTGTGCTTCATCAACAATAAAATAAATTCTCTGCAAACTTCTTCCGCGGATGTAACTTAAAGGTTCGATAACCAGCTTTTCTTCTTTGATCATGTTATTGATAAGCTGATAACTTTTATCTGTCTCAGGAAACTGGTCCTGGATAACCTTAAGATTATCCCACAATGGTTGCATGTAAGGTGCAAGTTTACTCTCAACATCCCCAGGCAAATAACCAATATCTTTATTGCTTAGAGGAACCACCGGTCGTGCAATATAAATCTGTCTGTAAAATTTGCGAACCTGTAAAGCACTTGCAAGCGCCAATAAAGTTTTTCCGGTTCCGGCTTTACCCGTCATAGATACAAGGGGTATATCCAGGTTACAAAGTGCATTAACTGCAAAAGTTTGTTCTGCGTTGCGCGGTTTAATTCCGTAAACTATTTCTTTATCAATCTTCTTGAATTTTTCAAGATCGTTGGAAAGTACCGATAGAACAGATCTGCTGCTATTACGCATTATGTAAAATTTATTCGGGACAGCATCTGTTTTAGTTTTCTTTATTATTTGTTTAGCGGGCACATCAAAGGGAGCCTGGTATAATTTCTGCAAAATGTCATCATCAAAATCTTCAAGGACTTCTTTACCGCTGTAAAGTTCTTCTACATTTGTAACGCGGTCGGTTGTGTAATCTTCAGCAGGAATTCCAAGCGCTTTAGCTTTCATGCGTAGATTAACATCTTTGCTTATAAGGATAATTTTTTGTTTATCCTTGTTGGCTTTACCGGCATCCAGTGCTGCGCTTAAAACTCTATGATCGACATTGTCGTCTCTAAACACATCATGAATTTCTTTAGACAAACCTTTGGTAATAACAATCCTTACTTTCCCGCGTCCTCTGCCAAGAGACACCCCGCCATTGAATATTTCATTTCCCGTAATAGAATCGAGCGTGCGTGCAAACTCGCGTGCATTTAAATTAATTACCTGGTTACCTCGCTTAAAATGATCCAGCTCTTCTATTACAGATAGCGGGATAATTATATTATTTTCCTGAAAATGATGAATACAGGTTGGATCATGTAGAATTACGTTTGTATCAAGAACGAAAGTTTTTGGATTTGTTTTTCCCATAAAGAACATTCATTAGTGAAGAGTAAGTTTAATTTCATTTCGAACATACAAAAAATTTTTTTCTTTGGCGAAAAATATTACCGGGATTTAACATCTTTTCAATCCGGAATTATTCCCGGAGTAATTTTGAAATGTTTATTCTATTAACCGGATGCTGAAATTAGAATTTGATTATTTCCAGCATAACAAAATATTAAGGAACGCCATTAGGTATAAGGGCTGGATAATTCAAAAAAGTTGTAATTCCTTTGGTTTTATTGATTTTTTGAATCATATAAATTGTGATTAATCTCAACATATGTAATATTTTCTATTATAGTTATAAGAAGCATTGACATAATTTTTAATAAACATTAGATTTAGTGCGGACTCATTAGCCGGTATTTAAATTAGCTAATTCTCTCGGGCGCATAAAGGGGTATTTTTTCCAAATATTTGAAAGGCGGAATAAAATGAAGCATTTCATTTTATCC
Source organism: Melioribacter sp. (assembly GCA_018333725.1). Lineage (GTDB taxonomy): Bacteria > Bacteroidota > Ignavibacteria > Ignavibacteriales > Melioribacteraceae > DSXH01. The sequence goes on from JAGXSM010000229.1 coordinate 4,110, forward strand.
CTAATATTTTTTATTCCATCGGTTTTGTTGTATTCACAGGATAATAATGCCCCGGTTTTAAATTCATTTTCCTTTTCACCCACCTCGGCTCAGTTAAGTAATAATATTAGAGTAACTTTTAATTTATCTGCCAGCGACGCACAAAGTAATATTAATAAAATTATTGTGGAATTTACACCCGGGCAAAGTGGTGGAAGCAAATCCGAAACATTTAGTAAAATTGATTTAGCATCTGTTAACCTTTCCGGCGAAATTGATTTTGGAAATAATCCCAAGACCGGTCTTTGGGTTGCAAGTATTTATCTTGAAGACGATAAGAAAAACAAAGTCATATTATCGGGTAGCGATCTTACTGCAATGGGCTTCAATTCAACTTTTGAAATAGCTGAGAATGTTACAGTTGATAATACACCACCGTCTTTAAATAGTTTTTCGTTCTCACCAACACAGCTGGATTTATCTTCAAAAACGATTTCTGTTGAATATCAACTTACTATTAGCGATGATTTGAGCGGATTAGACGAAGCAACTATTGAGTTTTTATCACCGGGTAAAGGGAATAGTAAATCAGAAACAATCAAAAAACTTTCCGGTCAAACAACAAGTTTATCCGGCTCAATTGATTTCGGTAAAAACCCCGATAAAGGAATTTGGCTTGCCAGTGTTACACTAAAAGATAAAGCTGGAAATCAAATTACTTTTTCCTCAAGCGATTTGAATAGTAAGGGCTATTCTTCATCTCTTGAAATTACTGAAACAAAAGATATAACAGCGCCACAGTTAACGGGGTTTACCTTCTCTCCGGAAGAAATTGATCTAGCCTCCGAACAAAGAGGGGTAAGTTTTAATGTGGAAGCAACAGATGATATAAGCGGTATAGAAGAATTAACCGTAGAATTTACACCACCGGGTAATGGTGGTAGTAAATCAGAAACGTTTAGAAAAATCGGTAGCCGTAATGTTAGCCTATCGGGCTCAATTGATATTGGAAAAAATCCTTCTACGGGAGTGTGGAATGCAAAAGTTACTCTTAAAGATGGGGCCGGAAATCAAGCCACCTATTCTTCATCGGAGCTAAATGCAAAAAATTTCTCATCTGTGCTTAACGTTAAAGATACAAAAGACATTTTTGCGCCGGAACTGGTGAACTTCCAGATATCACCAACAAAAATTGATTTGAATAGCACAAATCAATCAGTTGAATATAGAATTTCGGTTACAGATAATTTAAGCGGCGTGGATGAAATTAAAATAACATTTATCCCGTCTCAAGGCGGTGGAAACAAAGTTGAACGGCTGTCCAAGATAAATAGTAAAGCTTATGAAATTACCGGCTGGGTTGATTTTAAAAATTCTAAAACAGGAATATGGTTAATAGAAGTATCACTAACAGATAATCAAAAAAACAGTATTACATTTTCTAAGGATGAATTGGAAGCAAAAGGATTAAACTCTTCGCTGGAAGTAGTTAATACTGTTGATACAAAATCGCCCTTGCTGAATTATTTTGATTTTTCAATCGACTCCCAGAATTCAACCGATAAAGTTCTTGTAATAAATTATAATATTTCTGTAACCGATGACCAGAGTGGAATTGATGAAGTAAAAATAATGTTTGAACCGGTTGATAACGGCGGAGGTGTCTTTACCAAGTTTAATAATTTACGTTCATCAAGCTTTGATTATTCTGGCAAGTTGGAATTAAAGAATCCTAAAGAAGGGGACTGGACTGCAAGTATCTATCTTGCCGATATATCTAAAAATCAGATTTCATTAACAACGCTGGATCTTGATAAGCACGGATTCAAATCAAAATTTACTGTTGCGACTTCTAAACAGCTTTCAATTTTATCACCCGCATCCGGGGCAATTATTGAGATACCAAATAATGTTGATATATCATGGGAAAGCAAAGGCATTAACAAAGTTGATATCTCATTTTCAACGGACAATGGCGCAACATGGTCAAAGGTTGCCGGTAATCTGAATGCCGTTGCAAAAAGACATAACTGGGCGCCAAATGTTAATTTGTCCTGCAATGCATTGTTAAGATTATCGGATGTCGACGATAATACGATTTTTGATGAACACTCCTTTCAACTCATTCAGAAAAACACGACCTCGGTTGATGATGAGCTGTTAATTACAGAAGACCTTCTGTTGCAGAACTTTCCAAATCCGTTTAACCCGACTACGGTAATTTCCTATACACTGAAAAATGAAAGCAAGGTTGTCTTATCTGTTTTCAGTATGCTCGGAGAAAAAATAGCGGAGCTTGTTAATGAAGTAAAATCCCCCGGTTATTATTCGGTCCATTTTAATGCGAATAAACTGACAAGCGGTTATTACTTCTACCGGTTGGTTACAAATAGTAAAGTGCAGACACGTAAAATGCTTCTTATGAAGTAGCAGTAATTTCATATCATAATATTAATCTGCTTCTTTTTTATTCTCATCTCACAAATCAGTTACTAAATTAATTGCGAATGAAAGTTTGTAATAGAATAACTAATTTCACTATGTAAATTATTTCATTATCTATATGACTAACCGCAAAGAATAAAAACAATCTGGAAAAATAAATGTCCATTCAAACAATCAATCCCGCAACAGGTAAAATCGAAAAGACATACGTCGAACTCTCGAAAGAAGAGATCAAAAATTCAATTAATTATGCACAGCAAGCATACTTAAAATGGAAAGAGACGGATATTAACGAAAGATCCCGGCTAATGAAAAACGCAGCATCGGTAATGAAAAATAAACGAGACGAGTATGGTTATATAATTACAACAGAAATGGGAAAACCGATTAAGCAAGCAATAGCAGAAGTTGAAAAGTGTGCATGGGTTTGCGAATACTTTGCAGAGAATGCCGGAAGAATGCTCACCATTGAGAGAATAGAAACGGATGCATCAGAAAGTTATGTGGAATTTAATCCGCTTGGAGTAATACTTGCGGTGATGCCATGGAATTTTCCGTTCTGGCAAGTATTCAGATTTGCTGCGCCATCATTAATGGCGGGTAATGTAGGATTATTAAAACACTCTTCCAATGTTCCGATGTGTGCTCTTGCAATCGAACAAATTTTTATTAATGCCGGATTCCCGAAGAATATTTTCAAAACATTGTTGATTGGTTCAGAACAGGTAAAAGATATTATTAAAGATCCCAGAATTAAAGCAGCAACTCTTACAGGAAGTGAACCGGCGGGTAGAAAAATTGCCGAAGCTTGTGGTAAGGAATTAAAAAAATCAGTTCTTGAGTTAGGCGGAAGCGATCCTTTTATTGTTTTAGATGATGCAGATTTAGATGAAACAGCATCAATTGCTGTTAAAGCACGATTGATAAATAATGGACAAAGCTGCATTGCATCCAAGAGATTTATTGTTGTTGAGAAAATTTATGAAAGCTTTACCGAAAAATTTGTTAATGCGATGAATCGGGTTAGGATTGGAGATCCAATGGATGAATCTGTAGAACTTGGACCAATTGCACGCGAAGACCTTTTATATGAACTTGATTCGCTTGTAAAAGATTCTGTATCGAAAGGCGCAAGAATATTAACCGGAGGAAAAGTATTACCCGGAAAAGGTTTTTACTACGCCCCCACTATACTTGATAATTTAAGTAAAGGAATGCCGGCTTATGATGACGAAATTTTTGGTCCGGTTGCTTCTCTTTTTAAAGCTAAAGACGAAGAGGAGGCTGTTAGAATTGCAAACGATTCGCCATTCGGACTCGGAGCTTCTATATGGACTAATGATTTTATGAAAGCAAAACGAATGGCAACTGAAATTGAATCGGGATGCATCTTTATTAATGGAATGGTCAAGTCAGATCCGAGGCTTCCATTTGGCGGAATAAAAAATTCGGGGTATGGACGAGAACTTTCTCATTATGGAATAAAAGAATTTGTGAATATTAAATCTGTCTGGCTTAAATAGTGATTGATGATTTTTTATTGACGGTTAAGAATAAAATAGTAGTAAACTAATTTATACTATACCATTGAGGTAGAATGAAACAGCGTTGTTTGTGGGCGGGCAGTGATCCTCTTTATATTAAGTATCATGATAATGAATGGGGTGTTCCGGTTCATGATGATAGAAAATTGTTTGAGATGTTAATACTTGAAGGCGCCCAGGCGGGGTTAAGCTGGATTACTGTTCTACGTAAAAGAGATAATTACCGTAAAGCATTCGATAATTTTAATACGAGTAAAATTGCTAAATATGAATCTAAAAAAGTAAAACAGCTATTAAACAATGCGGGGATAATCCGTAACAGGTTAAAAATTAATGCGGCAATTCAAAATGCAAAGTGTTTTATCGAAATTAAAAAAAAGTTCGGTTCATTCGATAATTATATATGGAAATTTGTTGAGTTTACACCAAAAACAAATGTGTGGAATTCAATTAAAGAAATTCCGGCAAGATCATTAGAGTCGGATCTAATGAGTAAGGACCTGAAGAAAAACGGATTTAAGTTCGTGGGGTCAACCATATGCTATGCATTTATGCAAGCTGTTGGAATGGTAAACGACCACACGATAGATTGTTTCAGGCGTAACGAGTTAATCTAAACACATAATAATTTTTCTTTCCGAAATATTTCAATAAGTAAAATCATTTCAGTGAATTCATTAATAGAAATTTTATTAAACTGTTTGTGAATAAAAAACACACAAATCGTTTTTTACTAAACTTTCTGTTTACTCCAACGATAATAAACCAAAAGTAAATATGCTGCAGATTTGTTGTCCGCAGTTATTAAAAAAATTATTGTTGGTGATTTATGAAAAAGGTTTTACTCATTTTAATAATAGCAGGTTTATATGCCTGTAACTCGGAAAGCCCGGTTGAACCGGAAAAAAAGATTAATTATTCGGGCGAGTATCAAACAAACTATCAGGAAGTTCAAACTGTTATTTTGTATATGTATCATGATGGCAAAATGTCTTTATCGGGAACAGGAAACTGGAACGGGCTGACATTTAACTTCATTGGAACAGTAATGGACAAGCATGCCATTCTTAATTTCTCATTAAAGAAAACTTCGCTCGGAGATCTTGAAGGAACAATAGATGGATTCTTTGATGATGAGGGAAAGTTATTAGCCGGCGGATACATACTGCGGAATGAATATAATATTTTACAAAGTGCGGTTAGTTTTAAGTTAGTTGCAAAAGCGAACACATATTAAAGAATGATGTTGAAAATAAAACTAAAATATTTGTTGCTGGTCTTTCTTCCTCTTATTAGCTTCAATTAATAGCTGCTTCAATTAACTCATTTTTTGCTTGCTAATATAAAAATTCTACTAGCTTTCAAAACCTTTTATAATGTTTTGTGCAAAAAATAAAACAAATATTCTTTAATTTACCAGTCAAATGATCGAGCATATTATTTAAAATGATAATTGGCTTAATCAGGCATTTTAAGGTTGATTTCAAACCCGTTAAAAGCATTTACTCCGCAGATGATTTTTCCAGAGCAATGGATCTGTATGAAAATTCTCCGGTAATTCTCAACTCAATTAAATTGAGTAATAACGATTGGGATGTTTGTTGTTGCAGTACAATAAATAGAGCAATCGTAACCGCGAACAATATTTATAACGGCAAGGTAATTTATTCGAATCTAATTGTTGAAGTTCCGGTAATGCCATTTACAAAAAGCAAAATTAAGCTCCCCTTGTTTGTCTGGCACCTGGGTGGAAGAATTGCATGGCATAAAAATCATCATTCGCAACCGGAGAAGCGAAGTGAAACATTAATAAGAATAAAAAGTTTTCTTGATGAAATTTCCGGAAATAATTATAAGAGGGTTCTGGTCGTAACCCATGGATTTTTTATGAGGGTTCTTGTAGAGCAACTAATAAAAAATGGTTACAGAGGTAAGATAGACGTCCGACCAGTAAACGGAAAACTCTATATCTTCAATAATGGTAATTGATAAGTAACTTAAATTTTTGCAACGATTGTTTCTACTTGCGACAACGCCTCATCAATTTTAGAAACATCTTTACCGCCGGCGGTTGCAAGATGAGGTCTTCCACCCCCGCTTCCACCTACAATTTTTGCAACTTCTTTAACAATATTTCCCGCGCTCAGCTTTTTATCCTTAATAAGATCATCTGAAACAACAGCAACAATTCCAACTTTGTCTTCAATTTGAGAGATAAGAAGTCCGACTCCGCTTTTCATTTTATCACGTAATTCATCGCCCATCGATTTTAACTCATCCATATTCGAAGCGGATACTCTTCCTTTAAATGTATTTACTCCATTAACAATCGCTGGAGATTTTACAATTGTATCTATTCCGCCAAGTTTTTCTTTGAGTTTCAGTTCTGCCAATTCTTTTTCTAATTTCTTTTTCTCATCTAACAAATCATTAATTCTCAATTCTCCATTCTCAATTTTCAATTGCTGATCTTTAATAAACTTTTCAACGCCCGCACCTGTAACTGCTTCAATTCTTCTTACACCGCTTGCAATGGAAGATTCAGATACAATTTTAACCAAACCGATTTGTGATGAATTCTTAACGTGAGTTCCACCGCAAAATTCCATTGTGTAAGTGCCAAACTGAACTACATTTACTTTATCTCCGTATTTATCCCCGAAGAACATTAATGCGCCCATTTTCTTTGCTTCATCAAATGGTGTATCGCGGTGATGCGTCATTGGAATATTCTCCCTTAGCTTTTCATTTACAAGCGATTCGATTGCATCAAGCTCCTCATCTTTAACTTTCTCGTAATGTGTGAAATCAAACCGGAGATGATCCGGACCTACATAAGAACCCGATTGTTGAACATGCTGACCTAATATTTCTCTTAAAGCACGGTGCAAAAAGTGTGTAACCGAATGATTACGCATTATATCCCATCTGCGTTTCTCATCAACCACGGCTACCACTTTCATTCCGGATTCTAACTTAACATTTGCAGAATTATCGAGTATGTGAACTACCTGATTGTTGATTTTTTTGAGAGCAATAACCGGTAAATGTGTGTCGCCAATTATTATGTTTCCTGTATCATCAACCTGTCCGCCGGATTCAACATAGAAAGGGGATTTGTTTAGGATAACGAACGACTGCTGTCCAGAAATTTTTAACCCGAC
>JAGXSM010000230.1 GCA_018333725.1 Melioribacter sp.
ACACGTGGTTCGAGATCGCCACGCTTGGATGTATAATCCAGCAGAATCAATCCTATGATAGCCGTAAACAAGATCCACAACAAAAAGCTTCCTTCCTGCCCCGCATAAAATGTAGAGATTAATAAACCAAGAGGAAGGTCGCTGCCGCTGTAATTGTAAACATATTTATATTGATACTGATGTGTAAGTATTGCATGAAGCAATAACGCACTTGCAGTTAGAACCATAATTGCAGTTGTGTGAAATCCGACTCTTGCAAGTGATAATGTGTTCTGGTAACCTCGAAAGGTTAAAAAGTACATTATAATAGTAAAGACTCCAGCTACTAAAGCTAAAGTAAGGGCTATATTTCCAATCATATTAAACTCCTAACTTAACCAACTTATGAATTGGTATTTTGAACAGGTTGTTCCTGATATTTGGAAGGACACTTAGTTAGAATATCTGTTGCCTGAAAAACACCATTATTATATTTACCTGTTACAACAACACTTGTGGATGATTCAAAATTATTTGGAATTGTTCCGTAATAAACAACTTTCATCATACTTCCCTGATCATCCTTCATGTAAAAGGAAAATAAGTTGTTCTGTTTATCAATTACGTAATTCCTTTCTTTAACCCAGCTTCCTGTTGCTTTAACAGTTTTTTGTGATTGCATTACTCTGGAAAAACTGCTTTCATATGTAACATTAGTTTGAGTAAATAGATAGATCATTACACCAAGGAACACAATAATAATCCCACCACCAAACATATATTTATTTTTCATCTTGCTAATTCTCCTTTCCTTCTGATTTTACTTTGCTCAATTCTTTTTCGATCACTTTCAATCGTTTATCGGTATTAAGTACAAATAAAAATATACCAAGCCATACAACAAGAACGATGAACATTACAATGTATATTGAATTGCTTTCTAAAAAGCCGAAAAATCCATTTTCCAATTTCTACCTCGTGTTATTTCTTTTCAAGTTTTTCGTTTATAATAATTGATTTATATCTAATCTTCCACATCCAATAATATAAAATTGTAAAAGCAATTAGAGACAAATAAAAAACGAGCTGCATATTAGCATTCATTTTAAAATCAACAACCGGACCGGATGTATCATCGTTTGCAGAACCGGGATGTAATCCCACCATTATTCTTGGCATAATAAAAATGAAAAAAGGGACTGTTAAAAATGCAATTATAGAATAAACTGCAGAAAGACGGGCGCGCTTATCTTCATTTTCAATTGCGGACCGAAGTGCAAATAATGAACCGTAAATAAGAAGAAGAATAAAGATACTTGTCTCCCTTGGATCCCAATGCCAGAAAGCTCCCCATGTAAATTTTGCCCAGATTGAACCGGTGATTGTTGCGAGGATTGCAAAAACCATCCCTAATTGAAGTGCTGCAGATGATTTTGCATCTTCATCAAGATTTTTATTTTTCAGATATCTTATTCCGTAAACCATTGCCATTAAAAATGCAATTACTGCCAACCATGCCGTAGGAACATGGAAAAATATTATCTTAGCTTTTTCCTCCAATCCTGGTATTACAGGAAATTCATACCAATTAGAAGGTTGCGGCACTATTGGAAAGGCAATTCCGGCTACTATTACAAATGTCATTAATAAAAAGAGTATTATCTTCCAGATCATAAATCCTTTTCTTTTCGTATTGGAATTTCTTCAAAAGACGGCTCAAAAATATGAAAGCTCCCTTTTATTTCCAAAGATATCCGGTTTCATTAATTGGCAAAAAGAAGGTATTTAATTTATATTGAATCAATTCTTATAATGAAAACAAGGACAACTATTAAACACTTCCCCTGACAAATTGGGCGAAGCACATCGACAATATGGAAGAATAACTATTGTTGAACCAACTTTTAAGCTTTAATTCACAACATTTTCTTGGCATGATAGTTAATATTTATTATGAAAATATCAACAAGACAAATAAAGAGGTATGAAATGAAAAGACTAATTACATTAATGATCCTTATTGCTGTATTTGTGTCATATTCTAATTTATCAGCACAAACCCAGGACCCACCCAAACCGAAAGAGCATGGTAAAAAGTTTGAGGATAAAAACGGGGATGGTTTCAATGATAACGCTCCGGACCATGATGGCGATGGAATTCCGAATGGATTGGATCCGGACTGGTTAGCACTAAAAAACAAAAACGCTAAAGGAAGATTTGTCGATTTAGACGGTGATGGTATTAAGGACAATCCGGGTAAAGGAAAAGGGAAAATGAATAAAGGTGGTTATGGCCCGGGTGATGGAACAGGGAACAAAGGTGTTGGACCCATGAATGGAACCGGTAATAGTCATGGTGAATCTTCGAGTACTAAGAACCAGACCAGAGGCGGAAAAAAGTGGGGCAAAAAATAATTTGTGCTAATTAATTATTGAGCTATTTTGTAAGGGACTCTTAAAGAGTCCCTTTTAATAACTGAGGATTTAATGAAACCGAACTTGAGCAAAAAAATAAAAATAATCTCTGTAAATGTTCTTTTTCTAGTAATACTTTTTTCGGAATCTAATTTTGCTCAGTGGACATTTGGAATTTCAACTGATCAGGAATACAATTCGAATCCGTTCAGATCTCCAATTGCAACAAAAACTTTGATCTCTTCATTCGACTTCGGTTTAGAAAATGAAATGAATAATTTCTCTCTCGGTTACTATGGAAGCTATATAAATTTTGATAATGTTACTGATAGAAATTTTTATTGGCATCAATTTGCAATCTGGAAAGATTTTGAGAATAGCACATTAGGAATTTATGCAGAGCAAAGAATGAACCGCGAGCTCTACAATTATTTTGATTACTCAAATCTTACCGCTTACTTTCAGCACAAATTTAACATCGAGGATTTTTACTTTGCGATTAATCCTAACATTAGTTTGACAAGCTATAATTACATAAGTATTCTGGATAATTTAAAGGGGACTTTGGGATTTAACATTAATCGCGGGTTTGAGACAGAGACTACTTTGATTTTAGGCGGGACACTTAATTACAAGCGATACCTTAGCCCTACTCAATCCGGTCAGTTCACATATCTGGATGACTCAAATAAACTTGTAACCGAAAAATTTACTGATAAAAATGTATCATCTATCACCCAGCTTTTATCCTATGTAAGAGTAGCTCAATCCTTAGGAGAGAAAACCGGAATTGCGGCTCAGTTTACAAATAGAAGTATTACCAACGGCTTTGCCAATCAGATTAAAGAATTAAATATGATTTATGGCGACGAATCCGAAATGTTTGATGACCCTGTTAACCACGAAGGAAATAGTATCTCTGTTGAACTCACACAAATAATCGGTGATGATCTATCTCTAAAGTTTGGTTATTACCTGAATAATAAATTTTATCCATCCCAGGGAGTTTATAACGAACTATCTGAATACAACACCGATATAATGAGAGCAGACAAACAAAACATCTTCAACATTAATTTGAAAAAAGCATTTTCATTAAACGAAGCAGAAACAACAAGTTTAACGGTTGGTTTGAACTATCAATACATCAACAATAAATCGAACAGCTATTGGTTCAAATACAACGGTAATTCATTCAATCTCGGATTAAGTCTGGAGTTTTAAGGTAACTATATGAAGAAGAAATTCAGCTGGCGTGGTTTTATAAGTTTATATATAACATTGTCATTTATTATAATGGCTATTTCAGGAATAATACTCTACTTCTCACCTCCCGGACGCGTTGCCAACTGGTCATACTGGCGATTTTTAGGTTTGTTAAAAAGTCAGTGGCAAGCAATTCATACTATATTTACATTTTTATTTATAGTGGCTGCCGGGTTTCATCTATTCTTTAATTGGAAACCTTTTATTGCTTATTTGAAAACCAAATTCGAAAGTAATGTTAAGCTTAGAAATGAATTTACAATTTCATCAATAGTAGTAATACTGATTTTTGCGATGACTATTTATGATTTTGTACCGTTTAAGAACGTGATGGATTTTGGAGAAGAGCTTAAAGCTTCATGGTCAACAGAAAAAACAGAGCCACCAATTCCTCATGCAGAAGATCTTACGTTAACTGAATTTGCAAAGACAATTAATGTTTCTGTTGAAGAAATAAAAAATTCGCTTTCATCAAAAGGAATTATTATTCAGGATGAAAATATTACTATTAAAGAATTAGCAAGTAAGAATAATATTTCTCCTAATGAAATCTATACAAAACTAAGATCCGGGAATAAACAGCAGAACCAGGTTGCCGGCGAAGGAAGAGGATACGGCAGAAAAACTCTGGCGGAAATCTCAGCAGAAAATAATCTTAACATTGATAAAGTTATAACAAACTTAAAATCGCACGGAATTGATGCCGTAGCAAATGATAAATTGAAAGATATTGCAATGCGCAATAATCTATTACCTGTTGATGTTGCCAACAAAGCGTTAGGAATAAAAAGTACTTCCGAATAATTCAGAATCCTAAACTCAAACTTTGCTTCAAATTAGTTAAGATTTTTTTGATTAAATTAAGGATGCATAAGGAGAATTGAAGTGAAGTTTCTTAAAAAACTTTTTATCCAGCCCAAGAATCTCATTCTTATATTTATTGTTACCGCTCTTATCATTATCTCTTCTGTAATAATTGAATTAAACCAGAGCAAGAAAGAAATGCTCGAGCTTATGCAGACACAGTCACAAACTCTCCTTGAATCTATGATAATATCGGGTAAAAACGCTCTTTTATCATACGATAAAATTGAAGAGGAAACCAAAACACGTTTATTAAATAATGCCGGGATGATAAAAATTCTTTACCAGAAAAAATTAATTTCAAATTCACTCCTTGAATCAATCGCTACGAAAAATAATCTGTTAAGAATAAACATCTTCAGTAAGACGGGTAATAAAATATATTCAAGTCACAAGGAAATTCATTCTCAATTAGAGGAGAAAGAAAATCCTATTGACTACTTATGGCCAATTTTCGATGAAGAGACCGACACATTAATTATTGGAATAAAACCTTCACGTTTTGGAGATGATAAAAGATATGCTGTTGCAATTTCTTCCGGCGATGGAGGTGCAATTGTATTGAATGTTGATGCTGCCCAATTACTCGAGTTCAGAAAGGAAGTTGGATTTGGCGTTTTACTAAAAGGTGTTTCTGAAAATGAACAGATTGAATATGTTGCATTACAGGATGAAGACGGAATTATTGCTGCATCCGGCAGACTTGATGATCTTGAGCCGGTTGACTCTTCGGCGTTTCTTCAAAAAGGATTGGAAAGTGAAACATACATGTGGCGTATTGCTGTAGTGGATTCAATAAATGTTTTTGAAGCGATACACCCCTTTGAATATAAAGACGATCTAATTGGAATTTTTAGAATCGGTTTATCTTTAGAACCAATTAACGATATAAATGATGCTATAGTTAGACGTTTAATAATAATTGGAATTGTTCTCTTTGTTTTCGGCTCTTTTACAATAACACTTGTTTTTGTTAAACAGAATTTCAACCTCCTTTCTAATAAATTCAAAGCTATAGAAACATACGCAAGAGAAATTTTGGATAATGTCAGCGATGCAATAATTGTTATTGATAAGGGATTTGCTATTAAGTCGTTCAATAATGCTGCACTGCAGATTCTCGGGAAAGATGTAATCTCAACTCAAAATTTATTTGCACTCTTCGAAGAGAATAAATGCAGACAGTTAATAAACTCCTCCTCGCAATTAGAAGAAGTGGAATGCCGTGTTAATGGAAACAATAAAATGTTTCTTATATCCAAAAGTGAATTTACGGACGAGCAAAAAGAGCAAAACATTATACTGGTTATACGCGATCTTACTGAAATAAAGAATCTCGAAAATCAAATCCAACGTAAGGAACGAATGGCCGAAATGGGAGAACTTGCTTCTTCCGTTGCACACGAAATACGAAATCCGCTTAATGCAATAGGCACTATAACCCAGCAGCTTGGTAAAGATTTTGAACCTAAAAACAATTCTTCCCAATTCAGCGAATTGACAAAACTTGTTTACAAGGAAGTAAGAAGAATTAACGAGACGATCGAGAACTTTCTTAAGTTTGCCAAACCATTGCCAATTAAACCCAAAAATTATTCTTCAAAGGAATTCTTTGATGGAATTTCTAAACAATACTCGGCGCTGCTTAATGAAAAAAATATTGAGTTAATGATAAATGAAGTTTGGTCAGGTGAGGTTGTCTGGGACATAACTCAAATGAAACAGGTTTTTATAAATCTTATTGAAAATGCTATTGATGCTGTTGAAAAAAACGGGAAAATTTTAATCCATATTAAAGAAAAAAATCCGGATAAGCTGGAGATCAAAATGGAAGATAATGGCAAAGGAATTTCCAGAGAGGATAAAAATAAAATCTTTAATCTATACTTTACAACAAAGACAAAAGGAAGCGGAATCGGTTTGAGTATTGTTCAAAAAATAATTGCCGAGCATAACGGATCAATATATGTTAATAGCGAAACCGGTCAAGGAACAGAATTTATCATCAATATTCCGAAGAAATTAGTGCAGGTGTAAAATGAATAACTTATCAATACTGGTAATTGACGATGAGGATTCTCAATTACAATCTCTAAAGACATTTCTTTCTAAAAGAGAATATAAAGTATATACCGCAAACGACGGTGAAACCGGATTGAAAACAGTCCGGGAAAATTTAATTGAGGTCGTGTTAACCGACTTTAAAATGCCCGGATGGGATGGACTTACTGTTCTGAAAAATATTAAAGCTCTTAATCCGGAAATTGATGTTGTTGTTATGACTGCATTCGGAACAATTGAAAGTGCGGTAAATCTTATGAAAGAAGGTGCATTCGATTATCTTACCAAACCAATCGACCTTGATGAACTTGAAAATATTTTAAGCCGAATTAAGGAAAGGCGTTATTTAATTTCCGAGAATAGATTGTTAAAAGAACAACTCCAGGATAAATTTAAATTCGAGTCGATAATTTCCCGTTCTAAGCCGATGGACCTCGTATTAAGCACTGCTGCAAGAGTGGCACAAACTAAATCCACAGCTCTAATTAGAGGTGAAAGTGGCACCGGTAAAGAACTGATAGCAAAAGCTATTCACTTTGCAAGTCCGCGTAAGAACCAGCCTTTTATTACCGTTAACGTTGCATCATTATCGGAAAACTTACTTGAGAGCGAATTATTCGGACATGAGAAAGGATCGTTTACCGGTGCGATTAATCAAAGAATCGGCCGGTTCGAAGAAGCAAATGGCGGAACAATTTTTATTGATGAGGTTGGTGATATTCCGCTTGCGATACAGGTTAAACTTCTTAGAGCAATTCAATTCGGAGAAGTTCAGCGAATAGGCAGCAATTCAACTTTTAAAACGGATGTAAGAATAATTGCAGCAACACATAGAGACCTGGAAGAAATGATAAAACGGAATGAATTCCGTGAAGACCTTTTCTACAGATTAAATGTAGTAACAATAAACCTTCCTCCATTACGCCACAGGAAAGACGACATTCAACTGCTGGTAGATCATTTAGTCCAGAAGTATTCTACATCTATTGGTAAAAAAGTAGATGGAATTTCTAAAGAGGCTCTCGATCAGCTAATAAAGTATGATTTCCCCGGTAATATCCGTGAACTTGAAAATATGATTGAAAGAGCTATCGTTCTTACAAGAGGTGAGATAATTACAAAGGACGATTTACCCTTTTCTATAAACGAAAAGAGCAACAATAGAGCGTTCAATCCGTATGATCTGGAGGATAATTACGAAACAAAGATGAAGCTATTCGAAAAAACTATGATTACAGAAGCCCTTAACAGAACAAACGGTAATAAAAGTGCGGCTGCCAGAATTCTTGGAATTACCGAAAGGCATTTAAGATCCCGTTTAGAAAGACTCGATTGATTTATATAAATTAACCAACAAAATCGCTGCTCTTTCGTCTAAAAATCCGGGGGTTTTAAATATTATTGTTTTACTAGGTCAATTGGGGTTGCTGTGCCCGGACAAAATCCTTTAAAACGGATATTCGATTTATATACTTCCGATCTAAGCTATCAGGAAATAGAAAGACTTGTTAAAAAAGAAGCCGGCGAGGTATATGAATTCTTTAAAGCCGATATTCCGAAACCCGATCAATCAAAAACAAAATTTGTCCGCGGATTAATTTTTGCAAGAAGTCTTTTTAATGCATTCCTTCTTAAACTTACACCGGCAAGACGGATCTTCTTTTTAATTTCATTGTTGTTTTTCCTTGTCGGTTATTCACAGCAAAATTCATTATACATTTTTACTTCATATCTAATTGCAATTTTACTTTTAGCATTTGAGTTAGCAGATAAGCTTACAGCCAAAAATGAATTAGAAGTAGCCCGCAAAATCCAATTCGACCTTATACCTAAAAATATTTCAAGTCTGGAAGGATTTGATGTAGCAACTTTTTATGAACCGGCTCGCGAAGTTGGCGGAGATTACTTCGATATTATTGAATCACCGGATAGAACTTT
>JAGXSM010000231.1 GCA_018333725.1 Melioribacter sp.
TGTCCGCTGGAAAAGAGAAATTATGCACCGGGTCAACATGGTCTTTCACGTAGAACAAAATTCTCAGAATATGGTGTTCAGCTTAGAGAAAAACAAAAAGTAAAAAGAATTTATGGATTACAGGAAACTCAATTCCATAATTATTTCGAAAAAGCTACACGTCAAAAAGGTATTACCGGCGCTAACCTTATTAAATTGCTAGAAAGAAGATTAGATAACGCTGTATTTAGACTCGGATTTGCTCCATCAAGAAAAGCCGCCAGACAACTTGTTCTTCACAGACATTTTATGGTTAACAGTCACCTTGTTGATATACCTTCGTTTTTACTTGCACCCGGTGATGTAGTTACAGTAAAAGAGAAAAGCAAGAAACTTGACGCAATTCATAATTCTTTGAGAAGAACAAAAGATAATGTATATAATTGGCTTTCAATAGATAAAGCAACTCTCTCCGGCACTTTCCTTAACATTCCGGAAAGAGAAGATATTCCATTGCAAGCTAACGAACAATTAATCGTTGAATTATATTCTAAGTAATTTTAAAATTTAATTTAGAGGATACTACATGAGCTATCCGTTTATAAAAATGCCCGAAAGTGTTATTCAGGACGATTCCTCGAAGAGTGCAACATTCGGAAGATTTTCTTTACAACCATTGGAAAGAGGATTCGGAGTTACATTAGGAAATGCAGTCAGAAGAGTATTATTATCTTCACTTACCGGCTCTGCCATTACTGCTGTTAAGATTGAAGGTGTTCTTCATGAATTTTCTACTATTCCGGGCGTTGTTGAAGATGTAACGGAAATCATTCTAAATCTTAAACAGGTTAGAATGAAAATTTTAAATAAGAAAACAACCGGATGCGAACTTTCAATTTCCGGCGTTAAAGAATTTAAAGCTGCAGATATTCAAAAAGCTTGTCCCGATATCGAAATTCTTAACCCAGAACTTTTAATTGCCAGACTTAATCCTGAAGCCAAACTTAATATGGAATTAAAATTCAGTATTGGTAAAGGATATGTTCCATCTAATGAACAGAAAATTCCTGATATGACAATTGGTACAATTCCAATCGATTCTATTTTTACACCGATTGTAAATGTTAGATATGACGTTGAAAATGTCCGTATTGCAGAACGGAATGACTTCGAAAAACTTACACTTGAAATTACAACCGATGGTTCAATTACTCCGGAAGAAGCTCTTTCGAGCTCTGCAAAAATTCTTAAAGATCATATTCAGCTTTTCATCAATTTTGATGCTGAACCTGAAGAAGAAAAAGTTGAAAGCGAAAAAGATGCTGAAGCTGAAAGACTAAGAAAAATTCTAACTACTAATGTTGACGACCTCGAATTAAGTGTTAGATCTCATAACTGCTTGAAAGCTGCCAATATTAAAACACTTGGCGATTTAGTCCGCAGAGATGAAAACGAAATGCTTAAATTCAGAAACTTCGGTAGAAAATCTTTAGCCGAATTAATTGAAATTGTTGAAAACTACGGACTCGAATTCGGTATGGACGTAGATAAAATATTAAAAGAAAAACCAGAAAATAATTAGTACTTTCCCCAGGGTTGAATAATGAGACATAGAGTTAAAGGTAGAAAATTAAAAAGAACTTCGGAACACAGACTTGCAACACTTAGAAATTTAGCTTCTTCTTTACTAAAGCATAAGAAGATTAGAACAACTGTTGCAAAAGCAAAAGAATTAAGATCTTTTGTTGAACCGTTAATTACAAAAGCAAAAACAGATTCTGTTGCCTCGCGCAGATTTGTTGCATCCGAAATACAAGACAGAAATCTTCTTAAAGAATTGTTTAATGATATTGTTGCAAAAATAGGAGACAGACCCGGCGGTTATACCAGGATTGTTAGAATAGGACAAAGAAAAGGGGATGCTGCAGAATTAGCTTTAATCGAACTTGTTGATTATAGCGGAATTGTAAAACCGAAAGCTCCTAAGAAAGCTAAAGTAGAAGAAACTACAAAATCGGACGAAACTAAAGCCGAATCTGCTTCTGAAAAGAAGGAGGACAAAAAGGTAAAGGAAAAGAAGCCTAAGGTACCTAAGGCAAAGAAATCTGATGATGCAAAAGTGAAAAAAGCTCCGGCTAAAGCTAAAACTACTACAACAAGAAAAACTTCTAAAGAAAAATAATATTCTTTTGTTTTTGTTATGAGGAGTAATGGTAAATGCTATTACTCCTTTTTTTATTTTAAATTATCATGTAATATTTAATTTGTCCGGTTTTGTATCGAACCATCAGAGTAAAGAGTATTTGATTGTTTCTTATATTTAACACATGAGAAAAATAGAATTTATTAAAGCCGTATATAATTTGAATGAAATGCCGGTAAAGGAATTTCCAGCAGTAATATTAGGCGGACGGTCCAATGTTGGTAAATCTTCTTTTATTAATACACTATTTTATCCGGCTAAAGTTGCAAAAACCAGTTCTACACCAGGTAAGACAAGATCTATTAATTATTATCTTGTTGAAAATAAATTTTACCTGATCGATCTACCGGGGTTCGGTTTTGCAAAAGTATCGAAAGCGGAAAGAGACCATTGGAAAAATCTAATTGAAAAGTTTATAGAACTGAACAAAAACATTGTTCTGTCTTTTCATATTATAGACAGCCGTCATCTGCCTACTCAGCTTGATATTGATTTCAACCAATTCCTTGCTAAAAAAAATGTACCTTGCAACATTGTACTGAATAAAATTGACAAGCTTAAACAGTCCGAGATTGCCAAATCAGTTAGAGATGTTGTGGGAATATTTCCGGAATTAATTAACGGCGAAAATCTATTTTTGTTTTCGGCAATTACCGGAAGAGGGAAAAAAGAAATAATTCGGATTCTAACTGCTCTACTTTTGTGAAAATTTCGCAAAACTTTAGTATTATTGAACCAAACATTGTAGATATTTAAGAAAATTCTATAATCTTTCCGGCGGGTTGATGGGTTTATCTGAAAAAAATAGAAAGAGAATTCTTACATTTTTAATAATTCCCATCCTTATTGCAATTCCTTTTTTTACAGAGGATATTTTATTTAAAATAATTGCAGGATTTATTCTGCTTATCTATGTCGGCTTTATTATTTTTTTAAGAGACACTTCAAAGACAGAACCGGTTTATCCGGGTGGCGAAGAGATTGACGAGGAATTTGATTCAACACCTAAAAATGATAAATCTACATATATACCTGATTCCGGCGAAGATTTTACAATAATCTCCCCTAATAAAAATATTGAAGTAATTACAGCAGATAGTTTCTCCCAATCTTATAACAGGGGTAATAAGGAATTATTCAAACCACCCGATTTCAAATCGAATTTTGATAAAATTGTTCATGAAGAAATTCCCAAGGATGTTAATCATGATGAGCAATTCGGTTTTGTGCTCGAGAAAATATTGAGTGTTGTAAAAGATTCATTTATGGCTCACACGGCAGCATTTTTCTGGTACAATAAAAATCGCAAACGGCTTACACTGGAAAAGTATGTTTCGAGTTCCACTCAAATCTCCAAACAAAAATTTGATCTTGAAGACGATATACTTGGTAAAATAATCCAGAAAGAGGAACCTGAACTATTAACAGATATTTCTTCAAATGCTGAGGTTGATGTAATACGTTATTATAACTCACCTCAGGGAATTAAAAGCTTTGTAGGTGTTCCTCTCTTTTACGGAAAAAGTTTAACAGGAATTCTAACACTCGATTCAAAAGTTAATGATGCATTTGGTATTGAACAGATCTATTCATTAGGCCGAATTGTAAGAGTAATCTCGGTTATCATTTCCTTATTCGAAGAGAAGTTTACGGAATCTCAAGCTGAACAAAGATTAAAATCCCTTCTTGGAGTTCTCTCATACGATAAAAAATTTGAGAGCGAAGCAGATCTATATTCGGCATTAAATAGTGCCGTTGAAGGATTAATTGACTGGGACGCATTTACATTTGTTTCTTATTTCCCCAACGAACATAAATTTAAAACAGCTCGAATTGTTAATAAAACTTCGTTAAAATACATTGGTGAAAATCTTGAGATCGATCTTAGCGGAACTTTGGTCGGTAAATCGATATTAAGCGCAACCCCTGTTAAGATTGATGATACTTCTGGTTCAGAATTCCCCCGATTTTCTAAAAATGAAGATGTTAGTTTTGACGGTTCATTCCTGGCAATACCTCTAATCTATGATGAACAGAATTACGGTGTTCTCTGCTTCGAAAGTCTAAAGAAAAACGTTTACACAAATAGCGAAGTTACATTTATCAAAAATGCTACAAAAATTTTCGCTTTTATTCTTCATTCGTACTCAACTATAGGAATATTAAAAAACTTACTCTCAGTTGATATTGAAACACGTTGTTTGAACTACGATTCATTTATTGAAAGGTTGACAATCGATCTTGTCAGATCCAAAGAGCTTGAATTACCCGGCGCAGTTGCTCTAATAAAAGTTGATGACCTTCTCGAGCAGGAATCATTATTCGAAGGAGACCCATTTCCAAAAGTATTACGGACAATCGCACAATTGATACGTGATGAAATGACTCCGCTTAATATTATGGGAAGAACAAGCGAAAAGATATTTGCAATATTTTTCTTCAATACATCCGCAAAGGATGTTTTTCTATGGGCTGAAAAACTTAGAATAAAAATTGCACGCAAACCGATTGCTGTAGTTTCTAAACAGACTACCTTCACTGTCTCAATTGGAGTTGCTTCAACTTCGGGTAAGTCCGATGTTCAGGAAGTTCTTGGTAACGCTGATCTTGCTCTAAAAAAAGCTATCGAAAAAGGTGGGAACACTGTCAAAAGTACCAACTGATCTTCATGTCGGAGGATTAATTGAATAACTTTATTTTAATTGTTCTAGATGGACTGGGAGTTGGCGAATTACCTGATGCGGATAAATATAAAGATGAGGGAAGTAATACAATTGCAAATATGGCTGAAGCTGTTGTGGGATTGAACATTCCAAATCTTCAAAAGATGGGAATCGGTAATATTACATCTATAAAAGGCGTTCCACAAATCGAAAATCCAATTGCATCATTCGGTAAAATGGCCGAGTTATCAGTTGGTAAAGACTCTACCACAGGGCACTGGGAACTTGGTGGAATTAAAACCGAAGTTGAATTTCCATTATACCCGGATGGATTTCCCAAAGAAATTATTGACAGATTTATTAAGGAAACCGCGGTTAAAGGAATCTTAGGAAATATTGCATCATCCGGAACAGAAATTATTGAAAAACTTGGCGATGAGCATGTTAAAACGGCTTTCCCAATAGTCTATACTTCTGCCGATTCGGTTTTTCAAATAGCTGCTCACGAAGAAGTAATTCCACTCGATCGTTTGTATGAAATTTGTCAAATTGCTCGTGATAAAGTTCTTATTGGAAAAGATGCGGTTGGGCGTGTTATTGCCAGACCATTTATCGGCGAAACGAATAATTATTCAAGAACAACTAATAGAAAAGATTTTTCTGTTGACCCGACTTCAGATACGATTCTCGATTTTTTGATGAAGCAAGGAATTGAAACAATTGCTGTTGGAAAGGTAAATGATCTGTTTAATTATAAAGGTATTAAAACAAAACTGAAAACAAAATCGAACAATGAAGGTGTGGAAAAAATTATCTTTGCAGCTACATCCAGTAGTAACGCACTCATTTTTGCCAATCTTGTTGATTTTGATGTCTATTACGGTCACCGGAATGATCCCGATGGCTTTGCAAAAGCATTAAAAGAATTTGATGATAGATTACCGGAAATATTAAATGCACTTGATGAATCGGATTGTCTTTTGCTTACTGCAGATCATGGAAACGATCCTACAACACCAAGTACAGACCATAGCCGCGAATACGTTCCATTGATTTTTTACCGTAAGAACAAACCGGGGATTAACTTAGGAGCAAGAGAAACATTTGCAGATGCTGCTCAAACCGTTGCCCACTTTTTCAAAATAAATAATGATCTCTTAGGAAAGAGTTTTTTAAATGGATGAAGATTTATCAAAATTATTTGAATTTGATTTAGAGAT
>JAGXSM010000232.1 GCA_018333725.1 Melioribacter sp.
GTTCCTTCTTCGATGATTGTTAGGTCGGCAGTAAAGTTAGTATCGAATACCCTATCGAAACCGATTCTGCGTAATGCAGTGTTTAATTCACGCGTCATTGAATGACCGGCACCAAGCCCGAATTCTTCTCCAATAGCAGCACGCGGAGATGGTGCAGTCTGAATTACTACATGTTTATTAGGATTGTCTATTGCTGCCCATATTTCATCTGATGGATCATTTGCACGCAATGCAGCGGTTGGACACCTGTTAATACACTGCCCGCAATTAATACAAATTACATCAGCTAATGGTTTTTCCAGAAAAGTTCCAATATGAGTTTTATCGCCTCTATCAATCGATTCGAGAACACCAACTTCCTGAAGATCAATACAAGTTCTAACGCAGCGTTTACAAAGAACGCATTTACTCATATCTCTAATTACAGAGTATGACGAGTTATCAATTTCATATTGGGGTTCGGTTACATGACCAAATGTATATTGATCAATACCATATTCTTTTGCTAAGGATTGCAATTCGCATTTACCGTTTCTGAAACATGCATAACATTCACCGTAGTGTTCGCTTAATAATAACTCCAGGACGTGTTTACGAGCTTTACGAACCATTGGTGTTGAAGTTCTGATTTTTATAGGAGAAGTAATTGGGAATGCGCAAGAAGCTTGCAGAGTTCTCATACCCTGAACTTCTACGACACAGATTCTACAAACACCGGCAACACACAAATCCTCGTGATGACACAAAGTAGGAATTGTAATGCCGGCTATTTTACATGCCTCCAGTATTGTAGTACCTAATGGAACGGAGATTTTCTTTTCGTTGATTTCAACAGAAACCATTCCACCTATTGTAGAAGTATCTTTCGGTTTTTCAATTGTATGTGGCGTTTGACTAACCGGTGCTCTAAAATCGCCTTTACTTTCCATTTCCGCCTCCGTTTCCGTTAAATATTTCCTCTTTAAAATTTTCTAATATTGAAATGAATGCATTAGAACTGGATTGACCCAATCCGCACTTAGATGCGACTTGCATTGTTTTTCCTAAATCCTTCAATTGATTAATGTAACCGAACTTATATTCACCTTTTTCAATCATCTCTACGCCTTCCAGTAATTTTACATTTCCTATCCTACATGGAGTACATTGCCCGCATGATTCTTCAACAAAAAATTCCATAAAATTTTTTAGAACGTGAAGCATATTTCGGCTTTCATTGAATATCATTATAGAACCACCGGTTGCAACATCCTCATAAGCTAATGAACGATCGAATTGTGATTTAGGAAGACAGATACCGGAAGCACCTCCAACCTGAACAGCTTTTGTATCCTTTGCTCCAACAATTTTTAATAATTCAGAAATGGTTGTTCCCCATGGCAGTTCATATACTCCGGGTCTTAAGCAATCCCCTGATACCGAGAATAATTTTGAACCGGAAGATTTATCAGTCCCATGTTTGCGATACCATTCACCACCTTTATTGATGATATGCGGAATTGATGCAAGCGTTTCTACATTGTTTACAACTGTAGGCATGCCCATATAACCGGTATTAACAGGGTAAGGCGGACGGTTGCGAGCCTCTCCCCTATTTCCTTCAAGAGATTCAATTAATGCAGTTTCTTCACCGCACACATAAGCACCTGAACCGAGACGGATCATTATATCAAAATCAAAATTAGAATTACCTAAAATGTTTTTACCAAGTAAATTATCCTGTCTCATTGAAGCAAGATAGTCTTCCAATGAGCTTAACATATATTCGTATTCACCCCGTAGGTAAACAATTCCTTTTGTAGCACCGATAGTGTAACCAGCAATTACCATACCTTCAAAAACAAGTTCGGGATATTCCAGTAATAGGACTCTATCCTTAAATGTACCGGGTTCTCCTTCATCTGCATTACATATAATATATTTTTGATCTGCAATGGCTGCTGCTACAATAGTCCACTTAGTTGCTGTAGGGAAACCGGCACCACCTCTGCCTTTTAATTTTGAGTCACGCAATTCGAATAAAATATCTTCACGTGTAATAGAAAGCGCTTTTTTAACCCCTTCTCCACGGTTGTATTTTGAAAACAGAACATCACCTTTTCGTTTTTTATTTTCCATTGTCGTCCTCACTTCAACTCGTTCAATATTTGAACAGCTTTTTCAGGTGTAAGTTTGGAATAAACTCTTTCGTTAATAATCATTGCCGGTCCCTGGTCGCACATTCCAACACAGTTAGCAAATTCAAGTGTGAATTTACTATCACGCGAAGTTTCACCAAACTTAATACCAAGTTCTCTTTCAATTGCTTTAGCAACAGCCGCTTTTCCTTGCATGTCACAGGAAATTGTCTGACACAATCTTACAATATACTTTCCCTTAGGTGTAGTGTTTAGAAATGAATAGAATGAAATAACACTAAATACTTCAACCGGATGAATATCGAGTAAACGTGCAACTTCCTGTTGAGCAAAATCAGGTATATATTTATGCTTCCTCTGTATATCCTGAAGAATAGGGATAAGCGAAGATCGGCTTTGACCGTATTTAGAAACTAATAATTCAATTTCCTCGGTCATTGCATTTTTTTCCATTACCAGCATATTACTTTACCTCCTTTACTTTCAACAAAGATTCAACTTTGTTTACTAACTCCTCGGGTGAAATCGGTTTTTCAACAAAGTCATCAACCGGAACCATTTCACTTTTTCCGAAATCCAGACCGATCGCTTTGGAAACAGAGGTGTACATTAATATTGGAATAGTAATTCCTTCCTTACGGAATTTTTGAGCTAGATAAAAACCGTCGTCCGGCTCATCCATCATAACATCTAGAATTATTAAGTCGGGTTTTTTACCCTTAACGATTTTATATCCATCGTTAGGATTATTTGCAGTGATTACATCGTGTCCTTTCGATTTAAGCACTAAACTACTTGCATCAAGAATATCCGGATCATCATCAATAATTGCGATAAGTGCCATAATTCTCTCCTGTTTAATTTGGATTTATTGGTAATTTAATTAAGAAAGTAGTACCAACCCCGTAATCAGATTCTACTTCAATAAACCCGAAATATGAATCGACAATTCTCTTTACAATACTTAATCCTAATCCTGTACCGCTTATTCCACGTGTCATGTCGTTCTTGGCTCTGTAGAATTCTGAAAATAATTTTTGTTTCTCATCAGGTTTAAGTCCAATACCTGTATCTCTTACTTTTAATACCACATAATTTTTCGATGAAGAAATATCAATAAATATTTTCCCTTTCTCCTTGTTATACTTTATTGCATTGCTTAATAAATTAGTTACCATTCTGGCTATTTCATTAATATCTGCTTTTATAAATGGTAATTTTATTTCGATGTTCTTTTCTACTGTAATTCCTTTTTTATTTAACTCAAGTTCGAGCATCTGTAATGTAGAGCAAATAATTTCTTCAAGATGAACTTCAATGATTTCACGTTCCTTAGTCTTCATTTCGAACCTTGAAATATCGAGCAGGTCATTTACAAGATCGGTTAAGGATTTTAATCGAAGTGTTGAACGCTGAATATAATCGTGTTGTTTATCCGGTGACAGTTTTATTGATTGATCCATTATAATGTTTAAGAAACCCTGAACAGCAGCTAAAGGAGTTTTTAATTCGTGTGCAACCATGGACACAAATTGATTCTTAATGATCTCGATCCTTTTATAACCCGTGATATTACTTAGAATAATTACAACCCCGGCTAAACTTCCATCAGGATTTGGAATTGGTGTACAGGCAGCTTCAAGGAATAATTCATTATCGGCATCAAGTGAAAATTCTGTCGTATAACTTTTCAACATTATCTTGTCCGATTGAAATATTTTCTTTACAATATCTGTTACATGTACCGGGAGTTTATCTAATATTTTTTCACCAATCTGGATATTGTTTATGCTTAGCAATTTAATTGCAGCATAATTATAATAAGCCAGATCGCCGTTGGTATTTATTATTATTATTCCTTCGCTAATAGACTTGATGATTGCATTGAGCCGGGATTTTTCATTAGCAAGTTCTAATAAGTTTTTCTCTCGTTCTAATTCAAGTCTATGTGCATCAAGAATTAGTTTTCTCTGTTTTAACCCCTGTTCAACCTGGTAAATAAATTCTTCAGGAGAAAATGGTTTAGGAATATATCCAAAAGCTCCAATTCGTGTTGCCTGAATTGCTGTTTCATAACTTGCAAATGCTGTGGCAATAAAACATACCGTATTTGGATGAACACTTTTAATTTCTTTTAGAACTTCTAGTCCGTCAATATCCGGCATTTTTAAATCAATTACAGCAACATCGAAATCTTTATTAGTTCCAAACTGTAAACCTTCTGTACCGTTTTCTGCAGCGGTTACATTATAACCTTCTTCTTCCAATAATCTTTTAGTGCCAAGACGTAATCCTTTCTCGTCATCTACAATCAGAATATTTCCTTTGAAATTATTCATTTCAGATCATCGGTTAAGTTAAAATACTATTGCTGATAGTTAAAGTTTTCCAGCTTTGCTAGAAGGTCTTCTATAACAACCGGCTTGTTAATTATTCCATCACACTTAATCCATTCTTTCTCTTCTTTACTGGAAGCGCTGAATTTAAATCCGGTTTCGTAAGTAGCAGATGTAAGCATGAACACTGGAATTTTTTTACCATGTTCGGTTTTTTTAATTTTATAACAAAGTACAAAGCCGGAATCCATCTGTTCCATTATCAAATCAATAATAGCGGCATCGGGTTTTTCTTTTTGAAATACTTTGAGCCCTTCTTCAGAATTTTCTGCTGTTATAACTTCAAATCCTTTTGATTCCAGTAATAATTTGTTTTGTTCAAGTAGATCGATGTCGTCATCCACGAGTAATATTTTTTTAACATTTTCGGTTACCATTCTTTCTCCATCAATTCAAAATTGGATTTATAATATTTACTTTATGAGGCAATGTAATTACAAACGATGTTCCTTTCCCGATATTACTGTTAACCTTAATTTCACCTTTATGCATTTTGACGATTCCGTAAGTTATAGCAAGTCCCAATCCGGTTCCCTTACCCATTTTCTTGGTTGTAAAAAATGGTGTGAATACTTTACCAATATTCTCTTGAGGAATACCGCAACCGGAATCCGTTATTTCGATAACAATGTTATTATCGATCTTCTTAAGGTTAATTACTATTTTTTTTACTAAGCTTGATTCAAGTGCTTCGCATGCATTAGTCAATATATTCAGAAAAACTTGTTTTAATTGATCTGAATCCCCTTCTATTTCCTGAGATTCAATTTGGTTGTTTATAGTAATTTCGATATCACTAAATACGGGATTGATAAGTAACATCCTTGTAATGTTTGTTATCAGCTCAAAAACATTTACAGAAGAAATTCTAAGTTTACCCTGGCGTGCAAAGTTGAGAAGATTAGCTACTATGTTTTTACACCGGTTAGCTTCTTCAATTATCAAACTTAAATCCTCTCTGGACTGACTATCCTCAGTGCACTTTTCAATTTTTCGTCTTAACATATTAGCATAAAGCATAATTGAACCGAGTGGATTATTGATTTCGTGTGCAACTCCGGCTGCAAGTTGTCCAATTGAGGCAAGTTTTTCTGCACTGTGAAGTTGCTCCTGGGTCTCTTTTAATTCTATATAAGCTGATTCAAGTTTATCTATAAGAAATGGGAGACACATATCATCTTCTGCAAGGTCTTTAGCAATTGCGATAGCATATTCTCTGCATGTCCTATAACCGCAAGATCCGCAATTCAACTCATCGGTTTTAGCATATTTATTTGTACGGGCAAGTATTTTCTTAATTTCATCTTCAGAAGGCATCGGTCTTCTTTGATTCTTATTATGAAATAACCTTGCCAGATTTAAATCTCTGCTATTGTATAATGTACTTTTCCATTCATGTTTATCGAATGAATTAATATTCTTATCTATAAAACTAATAACCTTTTCACGTTTAGAATAAAAATTCAAATCCGAGTCGATAGCCGGTCCGCTAATACAACCTTCGCAAAATAAAATATCGATAAACTTGGACTTAATTTTTTTTTCTGCAATTTCATTAATAATTTCTTCAACTCTTTCTTTACCTTCCACAACAATTATTTCTTTTTCCAGAATATCACCCGAGATATTTGCTGTCTTAAGCAATCCACCAGTTAAAGGAAATGATTTGCCCAAATAAGCATGAGGAGGATCAATATCTATTTCATCGAGAATTTCAATGTTGATTTCTTTTGAATCAAAAATTTCTTTAAGTTCTGCAAAAGTAAGAACCGCATCAACAGCATCACTAACAGAACTATCTTTATATTCACTTT
>JAGXSM010000233.1 GCA_018333725.1 Melioribacter sp.
GAAGGTGTTGTAAACGGTGAAAGGAAGACAATTCACCAGGGAAAAATTATTGCCGGATTTGTTCTTGGTACTAAACGTTCTTACAATTTTATTGATAACAATCCGATCTTCGAATTTCATCCACAGGAGTATGTGAACGATCCTTTCCTGATATCTAAAAATTATAAAATGGTTGCAATCAACTCTTCAATCGAAGTTGATTTAACAGGTCAGGTCTGTTCGGATTCAATCGGTACCATATTCTACAGCGGTATAGGCGGTCAGGTCGATTTTGTTAGAGGTGCTGCTCATTCCGAAGGCGGTAAACCGATTATAGCTCTGCCGGCTGCTACAAAGGACTTAAAATTTTCCCGGATTGTTCCTACATTAAAACCCGGTGCCGGTGTTGTTACATCACGCGGTGATGTTCACTGGGTTGTAACTGAATATGGCGCTGTAAATTTATTCGGTAAAACTATACCTGAGCGTGTTAGATCTTTAATTGATATTTCGCACCCGGTTTTTAAAGATCAGCTTTTAGAATTTGCTAAAAAAACTTATCACATATAGTTTAATATTTATGGTTGCTATTATTGGTGATATACATGGTTGTTATTTTACATTAGAACAACTCTATAATAAAATAGTTAAGAATTATCCCGGTATTCCGGTTTACTCTGTTGGAGATCTTGTTGATAGGGGAAATCATAGCTACGAAGTTGTAAAATTTATAATCGATAATAATATTCAGTTTGCACCCGGTAACCACGATTATATGTTCCTCCATTTTTTCAAAGAACCTTCAAGTGTTTTTGCGCGTTCATGGTTTTTTAATGGTAACGAAACAACTTTAGAATCGTATGAGAAACATCAGGATGAAATGTTTGTTCATCTTGAATACATTAAGAATGCCCAGCTCTATTACAATTTGAAAGACTGTTTTATTTGTCATGCCGGTATTTCAGTTCAATACGAAAAATTTTTACCAGCAGATTTTAGAAATAACCTGGATTTACTAAGCCCATTCATTAGCAATGATTTGCGGACAGACAGGGGAATAATGTGGACCCGCGACCCACTACTGGATCTTGGTAAACTTCAGATAGTTGGTCATACAAAACAACAGGATATTACACTTATAGAAGACTCCCATGCTTTATATCTTGATACGGGTGCATGTGTTGGTAATAAACTCAGTGCTGTAATTGTTCACGAAAGTAACATCATAGAAGCAATAGATGAAAAAACCCACTTAAACGACATTATCTGACCCAACCTTAAAAAAATTTTTTATGGATTGCATTAAAGTAAATTTTTATTAATTTTTGAGTCGAAATAATAAGGGAGGTTTGATAGGATAATTTCTACATTAATTAGTGCGAATAATTTATAGGTCTATTATTTTTTCAGCGCCAAAAAATACTTCGAAGCCGGGAATCAAATTAGTTTTGTTTCCCTTTTTTGTTGTAGCCGTTATATTTTTCTTTGGATTTACTTATCATGGAAATCCAAATGTTAGCAGAAATTCTTTTTATAATTCTGTTCTACAATATTTACTAACCGGCAATCAAAACGGTTCTACTCAACCCTTTGTTGATATCCCTCAACCATCATCTCCCGGTCCGGATTTTCTAAAATCATTTTTTAATTCACCCGATTCTACTGTTAGATCAGATTCTTCTATTGTACCCGATACAACTTTATTAAAAATATCAAAAAGCGATTCGATAAAATTCAAAGCGAGGGATGATTCACTTCGCAGAATTGATTCACTATCACAGGATTCTACAGCCCGGCTACAACATTTCAGATATTCCGGCAAAGATGATTACACCGTAAGTTTTAGAGAAAGACGTTTTTCTCCACTTCTGTTAAGACCTTCTGCAGCAACTTTAACAAGACTTGTTGAATTAGACTCTACCGGCACAAAGGTTATAATTAAAGAATCAATCGGCGGACAGGTTGTTAAACCAATTCTGGAAATTCCAATTGAGGAGTATATCCAACTACGATTAGATGCAATAACAAGAAAACTCTGGGAAGATAAAGGTTATGAATATAAACTGAAGGATGAGAAAAAAGATCTTGGCCAGTTATTAACTGATATTACCAATATAGAAATCCCATTACCGAGTGCATCATTTTTAAGTATTTTCGGCACACCTAAAATAAATCTGAAAATTGCCGGTGCAGTTGATATTCATGGTGCATGGAGAAATGAAACTACTTCCGGAATTACAACCTCTGCACTCGGCAACACCCGTAATGAACCTGATTTCAAGCAAACGGTTCAGATTAATCTTAACGGAACTATTGGTGAAAAGCTTACAATTTCAGCCGACTGGAATACAGAGCGACAGTTTCAATTCGAAAACCAGCTGAAAATAAAATATACAGGTTTCGATGACGAAATAATTCAAAGTGTAGAAGCCGGTAACGTATCACTTCAAACATCTCCATTAATTGGCGGAAGCGAAGCTTTGTTTGGAGTTAAGGCGTTAATGAAAATGGGTCCGTTCAGTTTAACTGCTCTTGCTTCACAGAAAAAAGGGGAAGTACAGGAGGTTAATGTTAGCGGCGGGGCAAAAGCTCAAAAGTTTGAAATACGAGCATATGACTATTCGCAAAATCACTTTTTTATTCTTCCTGTTTATGCAGATCCTAACCTTGGATTATTTCAGGATATTTTCAGTAATCCTGTTCCAAGGCAAAGAGATTCACTGGTAGTAAAAGATATTCAAGTATGGAAGACAATAACAGGTCTTGTAAATCCAAATGAAAGAAAAGCTAATGCATATATTGATCTAAGGCGGCGTACAAAAAATCAAAAATATAACGACCTTAGAGATAGTACTTTACAATCAATACCCGGTACAAGGGAAATTGACAGACGATTTGTGTTATTGCAGCAAGGTGTTGATTATGAATTTCATCCACAGGCGGGTTTCATAACATTTAAAACACAGATTCAGGATCAGGATGCAATAGCTGCGGCATTCAGATTAGAAGGTCCTACTCAATTATCCGAAGACGATATTTACTTCGGCGAATTTATTCAAGATGTAGGTGCAGATACAACAGCCCGTGTGGTTTTAAGACTTATTAAACCTCCAAACTTACAGCCACAATTTAAAGATGCATGGAAACTTCAACTAAGAAATATCTACCCCGTTGGTGGAAGGGATATTAAAGAAGAAGGGTTCACATTCGATATCCGATTCCAGATTGAAGGCGGTGAAGCACAAAATGAAATTAACGGTGTAAAATTACTTCAGGCATTTGGTCTGGATAAAACTGATAAGAGTAGAACAAGCACTCAGCCCGATGGAACATTCGATTATTTCCCTAATAGGACAGTATTACCGGGAACCGGCGAAATCATCTTTCCAGTACTGCAACCATTTGGTAGAGATTTCCCAACTCAGCTTGATCAATCGTTGAAATATCAGGCGATTTATGATACTACCGTTACTTTCGCAAAACAGGATCGTGCAAAAGATAAATTTATTTTAGGCGGGGAATACTCTGCATCGGTTTCATCGGTTTACAGTCTTGGTTTCAATGTTGTTGAAAACTCTGTTAAGGTTATGCTTGGTGGTATGCAGCTTAAAGAAGGTGTTGATTATACTGTCGATTATAATCTCGGGCAGATTATTATACGTAAGGATGAAGCATTGGTACCCGGTGCCGACTTACGTATTTCTTATGAACAAAACGATCTTTTCCAGCTTGCATCTAAAACTCTTCTTGGTTTAAGAGGTCTTTTAGATATAAGCCGGGAAACGTCACTTGGATTTTCATTTTTAAATCTTAATCAGCAGACTTTGAGTGATAAAGTAAGAATTGGTGAGGAGCCCCTTAATAATTCAATATTTGGTATCGATTTCAATACAAGAATTGATCTTCCATTTGTTACAAAGTTACTCGATAAAGTTATTTCAACCAGTGCACCTTCAACTTTTACTATGAGTGCTGAATATGCTTATATAAATCCGGATCCCAATACAAAGAAAAGTACAATAGCAAGCGATGATGGTAGAAGCATTGCATATGTCGACGATTTTGAAGGAGCTAAAAAAATAATTCCGCTTGGTATGCCGTATAATTCATGGAGAGATATTAGCATTCCAACAAAATTACCTTTTATAAGTAATTTACCTTTATTTAACAATCCAAGAGAAGCACAGCCTCAAAATGCTCAGATGAACTACAAAGCAAAGTCCTTTTGGTATAACGTAACGCCATCCGATGTAACTGTTAAAGAAATTTTTGGTGATAGAAAAAAAGCTACTCCCGATGATAATTTTATTACCGTTCTTGATTATAGATTTCTACCAAATGAAAGAGGTCCATATAATTGGTTCCCTAATCTAAGCGACCGATCTAAAAATTGGGGCGGTATGATGAAGTATTTATCTTCTACTGCCAATAATCTAATTGAAGAAAATATTGAGTTCATAGAGTTCTGGGTAAAAATTGTAAGGGCACCGGCAAATCTTAAATTGAATATCGACCTTGGTCAGATTAGCGAGGATGTAATTCCAAACGGAAGGTTGGATACAGAGGACAAAAATTTGAATGACCTTGTTGATGATGGCGAAGATACCGGTATTGATGGTTTGTTTGATAATGAAGAGCCCGGTTATAATGCAACCACAAATCCAGATCCCAGTAATGATAATTATGCATTTCAATTAACCACGAATGCAGATTACTCACGTGTTAACGGTACTGAAAGAAATGCCAAGTCAATTGATCAGGGTAGATTACCCGATTCCGAGGATCTTAACCGCAATTTTACATTAGATCTAGTTAATAGTTATTTCAGATACGAAATTCCTCTCGATACCAATAGAA
>JAGXSM010000234.1 GCA_018333725.1 Melioribacter sp.
TCGTAAGTGAAATTCCCAAAACAGATGCAGGTAAAATTAACAAACTGAAACTTCTTGAAATAAACAAACAACAAACAACCAAATAATATCCTTAAGGAGGAATTATGAAAAAGCTATTATCACTTCTACTTATGTTAACTTTTGTATTCTTCTCGGCATGCAGTGATGAAGAAGAAACACCAACTAACTCAACTCCAACTGATCCGATAGTGGGAACATGGATCTCTACCGGAAATAACGTGGCTCCATTATTAAACACAATATTTGCATCTGTAGGCGGCGTGGATACAATTTATGCTATATTTAATTCGAACAAATCCTATACTGTAAAACAGGTAAATAAGAACAGGGGTATTCTTAATTATGCGGGAACTTATACTGCTACAAAAAGCAGCGTCGGAAATATTTATACAATTAAGTTGGAGCAATCATCTCCGTCTGTTATAACTTCTGAAGGTATTTATGAAATAAATACAGGCGTAACACCCAATACAATGAAATATGAAGTAGTTCAAACATCAGGTACACAATTCGCCCCACCCACACCAGCTGCCGGATTTGGAAGCACCGCCGGCGGTACATTCGGAACTACTAATATTCAGAACTATGTAAAGAAATAATATTCTACTATCCCCACTTGATTTCAGTTATAGGTGGGGAGATATTTAATATGCTAACTATGTTTCGAGGTAAAAATGAAAAAGATTTTTTATTTGATAATTCTTTTAACAATTCCAATTAATGCACAGCATTTATGGAATTTCGACAGAGATAAGGTACCCGAACAGCCAGTGAAAGACTTCCAGGCATTTGTTTACTTTACATCTCAAGCTGTAACTTCCAACTTCTATGCAGAAAACGAATTGTTGAAAGGACAAATTGTTGGAAGATTATTCAGTGGAAATACAACTACAACAGGTTTAAACACGTTTTATTTCGAACAGCGGGCGCTCCCATTTTTTATCTACTCACCAAAACTCTTGAATGGCAAAGCATTATTACGTGCATCATTCGAGATAGACTGGACCTGGGGAGATGCTAATTACGGTGCGGGTGGAAATTTTGGTGGCGCATTCAATGCAGATCAAGTAAATATTCAGACACAGAATGTTGAGGTTGAGTTAATTCCTGCTAAAGGTTGGGCAATAAACCTTGGATTGCAAAGATTATTCGATTCTCCCTACAATCCCTATAGAACATTGGTTGGAACAATGACAAACACAGCATATAGGCTTGCATATTGGGGAAGTGATGGTGTTGGTATTTCTGTAAGGAATGATAACGACTGGTACCGATGGAAAGCCGGTTATTATCAATTATATGAAAACAATGTTCAACAGATCGATGATGTTACTTTATGGGAAGCGATAGCAGATTTTGATATTACACCTTCGTGGCGACAGGGCGTTTCTTTTTGGTATGTATATGACCGTGCAAATGGTGAAGGTGGTGTTTCTGTGCTTGGTCAGGGATTGACTAGTTTGTTAATGGATTATAACGGAACATTTCAATTTGCCTTAGGCGGTAAACCTTACAAAGCCGATATTTTGTGGTTGGGAACCTATGGCAATTACAATGCAGAATTTAATATGGGACGTTGGTCATTGAATGGATTTGCGGTTGCCAATTTCGGTCAAGTTCAAACAGAGACCGCTGGTAAATTTGATAAAGCTGCGGATATATTCGGAGTAGGTGCTAATTTAAGAGCGGGGTATAAGTACGGACAGACTGCCGATGATGTTGTAACACTTGATCTAATTCTTGCAACTGGAGACAACAATAATGTAAACGATAAAAAATACAGCGGTGTTATAACAGGTAATTCATGGGGTTCTCCCGGAGCTATTTTCATCAGCTCTGGAGCTTATTTATTATATCCGCATGGTAATGTTGTTAATCGCTACATTGCAGCTATTCCGGATTTATCAAATATGGGATATGGTCAACTTGGAGGAACAATAAATTTCAGCAAAGCATTTATACCGAACAAGCTCATTGGGAAAATTGGTGCTGCTGCTGCCTTTAGTCAATCCAAACCTACCAAAGGCGGAAATTTTATTGGTTCGGAAATTAATGCAAAGCTAAGTTATCTTCCCGCTGTTTTCATGAATGTTGAATTCCACACTGCATATTTATGGCTCGGTAACTTTTATGACAGCAAAGTTACAAACGGTAATTCTAATATTAAACCGGATAATCCCTGGACGGCATTTGTTCTTTTTAAGTGGTTAATGTTCTAATGCGAAGACAAACAAAGCGAGATGAAATATGAAAAAATATATCTATTTATTAGCAGCACTACTTATATCATTACAAGCGTGTTCTCCATACAAAAACCTATCGAAAATGGAATTCGATGAATTGAAATATCCTTTTGATGTAAAGTATCTATTACTAAATGACGGAAGAAGAATAGCATATGCAGACGAAGGATCTGGAGAGGTTATAATATTCATTCATGGATTAGGAAGTTACTCCCCGGCATGGTATAAGAATATTTCGGTTCTAAAAAATAATTTTAGATGTATCGCAATCGATTTACCCGGTTATGGTAAGTCTTCTAAAGAAGTTCACTCCGGTTCGATGGAATTTTACGGAGATGTAATTCTTGAATTGATGGATAGACTTAACATAAAACAGGCCGTTATTTCCGGTCATTCTATGGGTGGGCAAATTGGAATTGTGATGGCACTTAAATATCCGGATCGTGTGAGTAAACTGATACTGGCAGCACCAGCGGGATTTGAAGAGTTTACCGATGGTCAGAAACAATGGTTTAGAGATGTTATGACGGTTGAACTTGTAAAGTTAACATCAACTCAATCAATTAGGTCTAATCTTTATGCTAATTTTTATAATATGCCCGAAGATGCAGAATTTATGATCACGGATCGTATTGCAATGCGAGGGGCAAAGGATTTTGAGAATTACTGTTATACGGTTGTACGTTCAGTAAATGGAATGGTTGATCGACCTGTATCACATTTACTTGAAAAAATAAAACAGCCGACATTAATTTTATTCGGAGAAAATGATCAATTGATTCCCAATCCAGCTCTTAATCCAGGAAGAACGGAAGATATTGCTAATTACGGGCATACAAAAATTAGAGGAAGTAAACTTGTTATGATTTCTGAATGCGGGCATATGCTTCAGATAGAAAAACCGGAAGAGTTCACAAAAGCTGTTTTAGATTTTCTTAAATAATTCTGTACGCCCCGGCGATAAACCATATTAACAAACCCCCCTATGTTATTATGGAAAAACCGGGGCATCTTCTTCTAAACTGATAATGATTATGCAATTCCCTGAACTGAACTATAATTTCGATTACTCCATAACTCAACTTGATGAACGGATATCGGTTGCGTATTACGATACGGTCATTGGTAATAATACGCTGATTTTTATCCACGGTCTATCGAGCTACATACCCGCATGGTTAAAGCTGATACCGCTTCTTCAAAATAAACTCAGATGCATAGCGATTGATCTTCCCGGTTACGGAAAATCTTCCGAAGGTGTTCACGAAGGGACCGTCACATTTTACACGGAAGTCCTTTCATTATTCATAAGAAAACTTAAATTAGAGAATGTAACTCTCGTCGGTCATTCTATGGGGGGACAGATTTCAATCGCTTCAGCACTTCAGTTCCCTTCTCTTATAAGCAGACTTGTTTTATTAGCTCCAGCCGGATTCGAAACTTTTAGCGAAAAAGAAAAGTCGCTTATAAAAAAATATAACACCGCTCAGCTCTATTATTCTGCAAGCGAAGATGATATTCTTGCAAGCTTCCGTTCAAACTTTTTCAAGATGAATGATGATATTAAACCGATGATAGATGACAGAATTAATATGAGGAGATGGAAAAATTTCGTTGATTACTGCAATGTTGTTGTTAACTCTCTCAATGGTCTGCTCGATTATCCGGTGTATGATAAATTGAAAGAGCTCATGCAGCCATCATTGATTTTTTTCGGTAAGAACGATAAATGGATTCCGAATAAAAATCTTCATAAGAACACTACAACAGAATCAATTGCTCTCAATGGCGCGTCTCAAATTCCTAACTCAAAACTAATTTTGATTGATGAGTGCGGTCATTTTATTCCATACGAGCATCCGCATTTACTCGGCAGAGAAATAAAATCATTTATGCTTTAATCCGAGCATGTCATTCCGGGCTTGACCCGGCATCTGACCGTAACAACAATTCTATTATGAGCAGATTCTGATTTTCATCAGAATGACATTACGCTTGTCATTCTGAACCGAACGAAGTGAGGTGAAGAATCTCAATCTCGCTTTTTTCAAATAGATTCTTCGTCGTCCCGATTCGAATCGGGACTTCTCAGAATGACATTAACAGTGTCACTTATCATCATGTGAAACGGTTATAACCACATTCCCCTTCTTGTGACCTTTATCCACGTACCTGTGCGCTTCAACTATTTCCTCCATCTTATAACGTCTGTCGATTACCGTTTTAAGTTTTCCCGCATCGCAGAGATCTTTCAGTGTGTAAAGATCATTCACGTTCAATTTGATATTGCCCGATGCAGTTAGAACGTTTATGTAGACTCCCGATTGTGAGAGCGCTTTCTTCCGTTTCTTGTGTTCGATCTTTCCTACAGCATCGTAGATTAAATCGTAAGTATCACCGTTCTGTGTAAAGTCCTCTTTGGTGTAATCAATCACTTTATCCGCACCCAGAGATTTCACCAATTCGATGTTCGAGGTGCTGCATACAGCCGTTACTTCTGCGCCATAGTTCTTTGCAATCTGAATTGCATAAGTGCCAACGCTTCCCGAAGCGCCGTAGATCAATACTTTGTCCCCTTTACGTATGTTTCCTCTTCGTAAGTGAATCAGCGCGGTTATTCCGC
>JAGXSM010000235.1 GCA_018333725.1 Melioribacter sp.
AGCATAACCAACTACTTCGGCGTTATCCATACGGACACCATCAACATAAATTGTTGGTTGACCGTCGCCGTTTAATCCGCCGCCGCCTCTAACCCAGAAGCGCCATCCGGATCCAACGTTACCGGATGCAGTTGTTAATTGAACTCCGGCAACTTTACCGCCAATCATTTGAGATAATCCACCGTAAGCATTTACTTGCTGTAAATCTGCTGCAGCAACTCTTGCTACTGCAACTTCAGCAACTGCTTTGGAGGTCTTTGAAGCGATACCTGTTACCACAACTGCTTCGCTCTGGAATA
The DNA here is from genome assembly GCA_018333725.1 of Melioribacter sp. Taxonomy (GTDB): domain Bacteria; phylum Bacteroidota; class Ignavibacteria; order Ignavibacteriales; family Melioribacteraceae; genus DSXH01. Next base: position 300 of record JAGXSM010000235.1, read on the forward strand.
TGTCTTCTTCAAGAACAAAGTCTTGAGAGATTGAATTACCGGTTAAGGTAATAGTTGTACTTTTGGATTTGTAACCGACAAAAGATACTGTAAGTGCAACTGTTTGACCCGTTGCCTGATTTCTGGGAACTTCGAATAAATATTTCCCCTCTACATCAGTAGCGGCACCAGCGTTTAACGCTTTAATAAAAACGTTAGCCCCGATTAATTGCTCTCCCCGAGCATCGGTTACTTTACCCATTACCCGAAATGTTTGGCCCATTATTAATGTAGGCAAAATCAGTATGAGTAAAAGAGGCAGTATTAGTCTTTTCATGTTACCTCGAAGTATTGTTAGTGATTGGTTAATTAAATAAGAAGTAAAAAAATATTGTTTTCCTTTTCTCATTTCTCCCAAAATTTGTTAATAAATAATTTTCCCAAGTTAGATAGGTAAGGCTAACTTTTGTGAGCCCAATTTATAACAACAAACAAATAAAAACAATAGTAATTGAATAGAGTGCACTTTTTTTACTACATTTGTTCAGAGCGTCTTATGGCATTCATAAAATTTTAAGTCATGAACAATTATAAACTTCTTATTCAATACGATGGGACAAACTATGCCGGCTGGCAGATTCAAAGTAATGCTCTTACTGTCCAGCAGAAAATTGTTGATGCTATTCAAATCATCACTAAAGAAAATATAAACTTGCTTGGTTCGGGAAGAACTGATACCGGTGTTCATGCACTTGGTCAGGTTGCTAATTTCAGAATCGATATGGAATTTGATCTATACAAATTCAAGTACCAGCTTAATTCCATATTACCGGCTGATATTGCAATTAAAGAAATTGAAAAAGTTGATCAGGATTTTCATTCACGTTTCGATGCAAAGAAGAGAAGTTATATTTATCTGTTCAGTCATGGCAAGAATCCTTTCTTCAAAAAATATTCTTACCAGCTTCCTCAAATAAAAAATAGTAACTACCAACAGTTGAATTTTTTGAGTCGGGTATTATTAGGTAATAATGATTTTACTTCTTTCAGCCGTAAGAATGAAGAACTTGAAAATAAATTTTGTAATGTTGAAGAAATTCATTGGCGAAGGGGTAAGGACCTTTCAATATTTCTCATAAGTGCAGACCGGTTTCTTCACGGAATGGTGAGAACTATTATTGGTACACTCTTATTTGCAGAAGAGAAAAATTTAGATGAAAAGTATTTGCAGAATGTTTTAAGTAAAAAAGACCGGAGCGAAGCTGAAGAGTCCGTACCGGCAAAAGGTTTATTCTTATATAAGGTGAGGTATTAAATGATAGATCTTTCAAACAAAGTTACAATTATAACCGGCGGTTCAAGAGGAATTGGCGAAGCATGCGTTCGTCTTTTTGCAGAAGCAAATTCTAAAGTTGCATTTACTTATAAAAGTTCTAAACAACATGCAGAAAAACTTGAGAATGAATTCCCCGGTATGGTTAAAGCATACAAGGTTGATATGGAATCTGAGAAAGAAATTTTTGAAATGGTTGATAAAGTTGTTAAAGATTTCGGAAAGGTTGATGTACTTGTTCATAATGCCGGGATTTGGAATGACGGAACTTTGGAGAATATGACTCTCGAACACTGGAACGTACTGATCAGGATAAATCTTACTTCAACATTTCTCTTTTGCAAAGCATGTGCGATGTACATGAAGCAGAATAATTTCGGAAGGATGATTTTAATTACTTCAACTGCCGGACAGAGAGGGGAAGCTTTCCATTCTCATTACGCAGCCTCAAAAGGGGGAATGATTTCATTTACTAAATCTCTTGCTGTTGAGCTTGCACCGTTTAATATCACGGTGAATTCTGTAGCGCCCGGATGGGTTGATACTGAAATGAATGACGAGGTCTTTGCTGATAAAGAATATAAAGAGAGTATTCGAAAAGGAATTCCGGTAGGAAGAATTGCAACGGCAGAAGATATAGCCGGACCAACATTATTTCTTGCTTCCGATCTTGCGCGTCACATTAACGGTGAAATTCTTAATGTAAATGGCGGAAGCGTCCTGTGCGGGTAAATTCCTTTGTGAAATTTTATAAGTAAAGATATTGCCGCGAAATCACCAAATCACTAAACAGCACTAAGACTTTTGTGAAATTTTGTGACTTAGTGTTTTAGTGGCAAAAAAAAATCTACTTTTATCGGTTTAATTAAACGAAAAAGTTAAAGGATCAGAAGAATGGTAGAGAAAAAATATGAACCTCTTTCTGAAGAAATTGAAATTATCGCAAAAAAAGTTGTTGATTCTGCATTTACAGTTCATAAAAATCTAGGACCAGGATTACTAGAAAAAGTTTATGAAATTTGCTTTTGCTACGAATTAGAAAAGAGAGGTTTATTATATTCGAGACAAGTCGATATCCCAATTGTATATGACAATATTACCTTTCAGGAAGGATTACGTTTGGATGTTTTAATTGAGGACAAAGTTATATGTGAGATAAAAGCTGTTGATCTGATAAATCCAGTTTGGGAAGCGCAAGTGTTAAGTCATCTCAAATTAACAAACAAACGATTAGGATTTCTAATTAATTTTAATGTTGTGAATATTGGCAGTGGAATTAAAAGATTTATTTTATAAAAAATTATTAAAGAAAATATTGCCACGAAATCACCAAAACACTAAACAGCACTAAGACTTTCGTGAAATTTTGTGACTTAGTGTTTTAGTGGCATAAATTAGTAAACAATGGACTGAGAGATTTTTTGCTAGTAAAAAGGTTATAGAATGGAATTTTTAGCTGAACTTCATCCAAAGATAATTCATTTCCCGATTGCATTTTTTATTCTCTATTTCCTTTTTGAATCAAGTGGGATAATTTTAAAGAAAGAATTTCTTCTTAAGTCGGCATTAATTATTCTTATCCTCGCAATTATTTCTTCAGTTCTAGCCGTATTAACCGGTAATCAGGCATATGAAATAGTAAAACAACGACAAACAGATACCTTATTGTATAAGGACGTAATTAGCCAGCACGAACTATTTGCAACAATTACTTTGTGGTATTTCATGTCAGTTATGTTCTTAAGAATTTATTTCGTAGTTAAGAAAAAATTTGTAGGTAAGAATCAATATTTGTTCATTGTATTAGGATTAATCGGTTCACTTTTAATTTTTCTTACCGGTTCATACGGGGGCGAACTTGTTTTTAAATATGGAATTGGGACAAAGATATTTTAACTTTGTGATGTCATGAAAAAATTATTTATTGTTTTATTACTGCCTTCACTTTTGTTAGCACAGGAATTCAAGTTCGGTGCTGCAAAAGGATTGTTTATGGGAATTGGGGTTGGTCCGCGGTTTCCTGTTGGTGGTTTTTCCGATAATAGTAATATCGGAGTTGGGCTTGATGTTACATTCTCTTATGCCGATAACGAACTACTACCGTTCTTTATCTATACAAATGTCGGTTATCAGCATTACCCGGGTCGTCAGGATTTTTATAAGCGAACGGATTATTCATCATTCTCAAGTAATGTTCTTGTTCTTGCGCCCGGTGTTAGGTATTATTTCCCTCCTTTAATTGAAAGTGTGATGCTGCTGATGCCGGTAGTTGATGCCGGTCTTTCATTTGCGTATTTCGAAAAGTCGCATCAATTTAAGCTGGACCGCGGCAAACAAAATTATGTTGAAGAGACAGGCAAATTCGGATTTCATATAGGCGCCGGTTTTTCTATGTTCATTCTTGACGTTATAACATATTACAACTTTCTGAATAACAATGAGTACATTTCATTTAATCTGCGTGCAACTATTCCAATCTTTGTAACTTTCTAAGAGGTGATTATGGATTATAGAAATATACTGTTCGAAGTAAAAAATAAAATTGCATTCGTAACAATTAACCGTCCCGATAAACTAAACGCACTTAATAACGAAACTCTTAACGAATTAGATTCCTGTTTCGATTCGATAAGCAATAACAACGAAATAAATGTAGTTATTATAACCGGAGCCGGAGAGAAAGCTTTTGTTGCCGGGGCCGATATATCTGAACTTAATAAACTAAATGAAACAACAGGAATAACATTCGCCCGGTTCGGTCAGGGTGTTTTTAATAAAATAGAAAATCTGAATAAACCAGTTATCGCAGCAGTAAACGGATTTGCGTTGGGAGGCGGATGCGAACTTGCGATGGCTTGTCATATAAGGATTGCTTCCGAAAAAGCTAAATTCGGGCAGCCCGAAGTTAACCTTGGAATTATTCCGG
>JAGXSM010000236.1 GCA_018333725.1 Melioribacter sp.
GGAGAGTCGGAACTTAAGGATCTTGTTGATTGCACAAGATGGTTTAAAAAACAATCCTATATTGATTCAACAAGGATTGGTGTGTGGGGATGGAGCGGCGGCGGTACTTTTACTTTGAATGCACTTTCGAACTCTAAAGAATTTAAAGCCGGAATTGCTGTTGCAGCTGTTACCGATTGGATTTATTACGATTCAAAATTCGGCGAATCTGTTATGAATACACCGCAGCTTAATCCGGAAGGTTACGTTAATGCTTCATTAGTCCGCTCTGCAAAAAACTTACATGGTAGATTAATGATTGTTCATGGCACTTACGACGATAATGTTCACATTCAAAATGCGTATGCATTTATGGAAGAATTGATAAGAGCCAACATCATGTTCGACCTGATGATCTACCCGATGCGTCAGCACGGAATATCTGATCGTCCTGCGCAGATTCATCTGTATAATACTATGCTCGAGTTCTGGAAGAAGAATTTGTAAATAATTCTCTCTGTGTCTCAAATTTTGAAGAGCGGGTGAAAATGCTTTAACTGAGCTGAAAAATTTTTCACCGCTCTTTTAATTTTTCTGCAAAAACTTTTTTGAGTTTTTCGATTTTAGGTGTAATCACAAAACTGCAGTAACCCTGGTAAGGATTGTTAGCGTAATAGTTCTGATGATAATCCTCAGCTTTGTAAAATTTTTTGAATGGACTAATTTCTGTTACAATCGGGTCGTTCCATATTTTAGCATCATCAAGTTTCTTTTTGTATTCCTCTGCTAATTTCTTTTGTTCTTCATCGTGATAAAAAATTACAGACCGGTATTGAGTCCCAACATCTGCGCCCTGTCGGTTTAATGTAGTTGGGTCGTGAGTCTTCCAGAATATCTCTAATAATTGCGGATAGGAAATTAAATTAGAGTCGTAATATACCTGAACCACTTCTGCATGTCCGGTAAGTCCTGTGCATACGGCTTCATAAGTCGGGTTGGGAACGCTTCCGCCTGAGTAACCCGATTCAACTTTTACAACACCTTTAACCAATTCGAACACGGCTTCCGTGCACCAGAAGCATCCCGATCCGAATGTTGCTACAGAATATTTAGATGTATCCACTTTGTCTTCCTCTCTTTGTGCAATATTATTGCTTTTAATGCCGCAGCCGAATAATAATATTAATGAAACTATGATTGCGTATTTCATTGCTCATCCTATTAGGGCAGTTTGTCCTGTTTTTAGTTGAACAAAAAAAAATTAAAAAAAATTCACTTACTTTTAAATTAGGATTTACTAAATTTGACCAGGGCTAAATCTCACTCTCGCAATCAACGAAGTACTATATATATATATTTCTACGGGGTGGTTATGAAAAAGATTTTACTCCTCACATTGTTAATTCCTTCCTTTATTTTTTCTCAAACTATTTATTATTCTCAAGGCAGCTTAGATCCAACCATTACTACTAATTGGAATACAATTCGAACTGGAGGAGGCACTAGTCCTTCAAATTTTACAACAAATAATCAACATTTTGTAATTCAAAATGGACACACAATGACAGTAAATTCGGGATGGTCGATCAGTGGTGGGTCAGGAGTTAAGTTACAAATTGAGGATGGGGGAATACTAATATCAAATGCAGCAATTACTTTCACTTCGACACCCACTTTTCAGATCGATAATGGAGGTACTTATAAGCATAATAATAATTCTGGATATGGAACAACTATATTTGCTGGAAATGAAAGTTTTGCATCAAAGAGCACGGTTGAGATTAACAACTCAAATACAACTGGTCCATCAAGTGTAACTTTTGGAAATCTCATAATTAATTTTACAACTGATCCTGGGACTGTTCAGTTTGGAGGAAATATTAGTTCGATAAACGGAAATTTCACAATTCAAAATACTCAAGCGAGTGAATTGAGATTAACTTCCAGCAGTAATGTGACAATTTCTGTTGGTGGGAATCTTACTATTATTGGTGGAACATTAAATTTTAGTAGTGGTGCAGGGAATACGATATTAAATTTAAATGGTAATTTTACGATGAATGGCGGTACTATCACGGAAACAAGCAGTGGATCTGGTACGATTGCCTTTACTGGTACTTCATCTCAGACTTTCACAAAGTCTAGCGGTACTATTAATAATCAAATTAATTTTACTATAAATAATGCTACTGGAATGTCACTCAATAATGATCTTACAATAAATGGTAGTGCAACATTAACAATGACATCCGGGAATATTGATTTAAATAATAATACAATAACAATCGGGACAGGTACTGGCAGCACACAAGTTGGAAATCTTTCATGGACTTCTGGTTTTATTGTTGGAAATGGAACATTAAAAAGATGGATTGAAAATTCAAAAACAATATCAATTGGTGAAGTAGCCGGACTGTTTCCAATAGGTAATTCAAACAATAATCGCAATGTTTGGATAGGATGTATTACAACTTCTTCTGGAGGTGGTACAATTTCTGTCCAACACTCTAATCAATCTGGATATACTGATATTACATCATTCATTGATAATGGAATTAGCATTAACAGACGACATAATATGAATTGGACAATTACTACAGCAGATGGTTTGTCTGGTACAAGTAACTTTAGTTTAAGAATTCAGGGGAGTGGTATTCCTGGTATAAATACTGCCGCAGATCTAAGATTAATTCGAGCAGGGGATGCTGTTGGTACGCCCCAGAATGGAAGCGGGACATCAGATAATCCTCAAGTTAATAGGACTGGATTAACAGCAACAAGTCTGTCAAACACTTTTTATTTTGGAGCAAATAGTTCTGTGAATCCTCTCCCGGTTGAACTAACAATGTTCAAAGCACTTGTTGAAAAAGACAAAGTAAAATTAAACTGGTCCACCGCTACGGAAGTTAATAATTACGGATTTGAAATTGAACGCAAGTGTTCAAATGGTGACTGGAAAAAAATCGGTTTCGTTCAGGGACACGGCAATAGCAACTCACCAAAGAATTACACATATTCAGATCAGCCGCTGGGCGATGTAACTTTTAAGTACCGGCTTAAACAAGTCGATTTTGATGGAACATTTGAATACTCAAATGAAGTAGGAGTAAAACTTGATGAGATTAAACAATTCGTCTTAGAGCAAAACTATCCCAATCCATTTAATCCAGCAACAACAATAAGATTTTCGTTACCTGTTGCAGCAGAAGTATCGATAAGTGTTTTCAATCTACTTGGTGAGCGGGTTGCACAGCTTCTTAATGCAAACTTGAATGAAGGTTATCACGAAGTTACATTTGACGGCAGCAGCTTAACAAGCGGTATCTATTTCTACCAACTAAGAGCCGGGGATTTTAAGGCAACAAAGAAATTTATAATTACTAAATAAATTTTCTATTACACCGCTAATTATCCTGCACACAGATTCCGGAATAAATCCGGGATGACACTTTCTATAATTATACTTTAAGATTCTGATTTACATCAGAATGACTTAGTACTTGTCATTCTGAGTCCCGCAAAGCGGGACGAAGAATCTAATTTTTTAGAAGAGCAGAGTAAGTTTGTAACTATAAGCTTCTTCGTTCACTCGACTTCATCGTACAACCGCAGAATTAGAGAGCTCACTAATGAGAATATTAATAACCGCATTTTTATTTAAGAAATTTCCTATCTTTTACTGTAATTATTAAAGGAAACAATGAAAAAAATAATTATTCTTCTTATAACCTCTTCGCTTACAATTGCGCAGTCACTCCATCAATTCGAAAATGATTATTATAAAAAAACATTTTCGTTAAATCGCCACATAGAAAGTGTTAACACTATTCATAAGGAAGGTAGAACCGCATCAGTGTTGAGCCGGGCAGTATTCGGCTATCTGCCATGGTGGGAATATGCTGCGGGTTATCATCAATATATACGTTACGATTTATTGACGCACATTGCAGTCTTTTCTTTTGAAGCTGACGGTAATGGTAACTTAACAAATCCAATCGGCTGGCCATGGAACGATGTAATTGAAAGCGCTCACTCAAACGGTGTAAAGGTTATTATGACGGTTACTTCATTTAATGGTGAGGATATTCACCGGCTAATGACTGATAACGGAATACGAACCAAACTATTTGAAAACATACGACTAATTATGTTAACAACAGGACTCGATGGTGTGAACATCGATTTTGAAAATTTACGCGACGAGAACGACAAGAAATATGCTTCGGTTGCTTTTATGATGCACATGAAAGAGCATTTCAGATTTAATCCGGTTTACGAAATATCTTTTGCAACTCCTTCTTACGGATTGAATCAATGGAACTTTGCCGGGCTGGCAGAACATTCCCATTACTTATTTATAATGAATTACGACTACTGGGGCAGCTGGGCAAACTCAACCGGTCCTTCGGCGCCATTAACTGGGCAGTTTATTAGCGTTACTAATTCAATTAATGATGAATACAAAGATGTTCCGCCTTCCAAAATTATTTTGGGCGTTCCTTACTATGGAAATTACTGGAAAACAGATTCCAATCAACCGTATGCAACTGTAAAACCATTTAATAGCGATAGCACTAATAATAACTGGCAGAAGATTGTCCGTTACCGGGAGGTTGCTGCCGATTACTCGCAGCATGAAAAACTGTGGGATAACATTTCTAATACTCCGTGGATTAGATGGAATGATAACGGGTGGAATCAGGTCTGGTTCGATGATTCGACGAGTTTAGAAATGAAATACAATCTTGCTATTCAAAA
>JAGXSM010000237.1 GCA_018333725.1 Melioribacter sp.
GGTAAACAGATCGGCATTATTGATTTTATTACTGCGCATTTGTCTTTCCTTTTTGTTTACTCTCTTACATCTTCATTCATAAAAAGTTTGCACTAATTCAATAATTTTTCAGATGTTTCTATAATATAATTATTCGATGTTCATTTCTTGTTATCCGTGATCTCCGTCCCGACTTGTCGGGGGCGGCGTCCTGGACCACTAGACGAACGCGCCTTGTTTTTACGTCTTTAATATAGCTATTCTATAAATAAATTTATAAACCGGTTTCGTTTAATAAACTTTTTATTTCATCGAGTTCACTTTCACTTAATTTTAAATCTGCAGCTATTACATTTTCTTTTACCTGTTTAGAATTCCGCGCACCCACAATTGCAGAAGTTACAGCATTATTCGATAGAACCCAGCCAACCGCTAAATTGCCGACAGAAATGTTTTTACTCTCTGCAATCGGTTTTAATTTATCAACAAACTTTAGAGCTTTACTTAAATTCGGCTCTCTAAAGGAAGCTCCTTTTCTTCTCCAATCATCAGGAGCTAATTTATTCATATCAAATTTGCCAGTAAGAAGTCCGGCTTGCATAGGGCTGTAAACAACAACACCAATTTCATTTTGTAAACAATAAGGAAGAATTTCATTTTCAACATTTCTTCTTAACATACTATAAGGAGGTTGTAACGATTGGACGCGTTCAATTTTCATGCACCGCTTGATCAGTTCAACATCAAAATTACATACACCGATATATTTAACTTTCCCTTCATCTTTTAACTGCACCATCATTTCCCATGAACGCTCAACCTCCACATTTTCATCAGGCCAGTGAATCTGGTAGAGATCAATATAATCTGTTTTAAGTTTCTTTAAACTTTCTTCACATTCTTTTCGAATATTTTCAGGGTCATTATTAATAACAGCATTACCAGAGCCGTCATTTATCATTCCGCACTTTGTAGCAAGAAAAACTTTTTCTCTAATTTCTTTAATTGCTTCACCAACAACTTTTTCTGAATGTCCATAACCATAAACTGCCGCAGTATCAATCCAATTAATTCCGTTTTCTATTGCTTTATTAATTGCCTCAATCGATTCTTTATCATCAACCTCTCCCCATCCCCACTGCCATGGACCACCGATAGCCCATGCACCAAAACCAATAGTTGTAATTCGGGGACCATTTTTACCAAGCTGTCGATTTACCATGGAGTAATTCTCCTAAAATTTTTATTGCAAGATATAAAAAAGCCGATCAATTATGACCGGCTGTTGGGCTGCCCCGTCAGGGGTCGAACCTGAAGTCTTCTGATCCAGAGTCATAACGAATCGTTGAATACAAGCTATAAACGAAGTTTTTAGGTAGGTACTACCTACCCATTCATTACAGTATGTTAATGAATCGCAAATATTTTTGCGATACGAATTAGTAAATAAAGTTTTTCTCTCATTCAATTTGTTTTGTATTTCAATATAAAGAAATAGTCCAACAAGAGAAAGAACCGGAAGCTATGCAGCTTCCGATTTTGCGATAATTTCCGTTTGTGAAATATCAAACACGGTTGCAGAGAAAAAACGAACATCTTCTTCATCAGAAACAATTTCTGAATTTTCTTCCGAATTGGTTTTTGATGGAACCAGGATTAAGAAACCGTGTTCACCTTTACGAACTATTCTGCCGGCTTTCTTCCATTGTTGAAACCCACCAACTACAGTAAAATTGATTTCTGATTGAGCAACAAGAAAACATTGATTGTGAGGTGTCAATAAATGCCCTTCAACTGTAACTATACCAAATTTATCGGCTGTCGCTTGGCGTTGTTCTTCAGTCATTTCAGAAAGAGCTTTTCTAATACGGATGATCTTTTCTTTTTTCTCTTGTTTCAATTGTTGTTTTTGTTCTTGTGATAACATGGCTAAAACTCCTTTAAGATTTTTTAAGTGATTTGATAAAAACATTTAGGAAAGTGTAAGCGGTTGTAAGTGAAGTGAACCTGTAAGAATGAAGCGCACCTTTGCCGGTAAAAATATTTACGAGGAAATTTTGATTTGATTGCACTAACCGAATAAGAAAACCTTTGTGCCGTTTAGAATAATGAACTATTACAGTTGCCATGACCCGACCTTATACGAAGTTAAAAAACATATTTTACCCGCCTAGGCGATCTTTTGCGAAAAAATAGCTGTTACCCATGTTGGTGTAAGAAAAAATGATTAGTCAAGGCAAGGGCGAAACCCGATAAGCTAAATTTTATTCAAATGAATTAGAGGGTGAGTTTCATATACCCTTGCCCCGATTGACTACCAAGATCCGAATAACACTAAGCTTGTTTGCCAGCGGGCAAAATAATGCTTGTGAAAGCTGGAACGAAGTGAAGCGACCAATTTGAAAAGGAAGTTGCTTTAAGCAATTTATGAGATAGAAATTGGCGCATCTTTTTGTTATCAAAAAGTATGAGCAAAAGACAAGCGAATAATTTGCTTCACTCTTGTATGAGGGAAATAGTTTTGAACGTACTTGGTGAAAAATTATTGACCGAACTGAAAGTAAAATTTAAGAGTGAGAGGCGAAGGCGCGGGTTTTGTTCGTGGCGAGATTTTTGGCAGATGTGAAATAATTTTTTTAGCCGAGACAAGAAATAGTGAAACGTTTTGCTTTTTGTGAAGTGAGCACTTCAAAAGTGTGAACAAACAATAAGCAGTGAAACGTTTATTTGTTGTTGAGGCGTAAATAAAAATTATCACCGAGAAAGCAAAAAGCATGACACACTCAAAACCCGTGACTGAGCGACCGGTTGCACTAGAATGACAAAGGGTTATCCAGGAAGATAACCCTTTGATGAAATGATTAATTGATTTTTGTGAAGGTACCGGAATTCTGAACAACTTTACCATCAGCGGATTTGGATGCCACACACAAGTAAAGAATATTGTGTTGATATTTTGCTGCAAGCGCGACTTGCGTTACATTATAATCCAACTGGGCATTGTAGGTCTGAGCAAAGTTGTAGTTCTCAACTTCTTTCGAAAGTGCAATGATTTTGAACGGATCATCAGTTGGATTTACTGGGTCGGTATAACAGACCAAAGCGTTTACAGAAAGATTTACTTCATCAGCGCCAATAATTGTTGCAGCATTGAGAATAGGCAAAGTGGCTGTAATCTTATCAGCATCTACTGCAGAGACCTCGATCTGCAGAGGGAATCCTTCGGGAGTTAGAACATTATGCTCGGTAGGTTTGTCAATAGCGGAAAAAGCAAAGTTAGCTTTGAAGATTGCATTGAAAGCAGAAATGCCAGAAGACTTCACTTTATTCCAGATTGCAGATAGAGCAGATAAAGATAAAACGTTCTTTGAGAAGTTTGCAGTAACTGCAAACTTTGCACGGACTTCGAGAGAAGCCGGGTCTTGACTCGCATTGAAACTTGATGGCCGCGCCGCCATGATGGTTCTTCCCTCGACTGTTCTTGCTGAAAGGTTACCAAGTTTACCTTTCATATTGCCAATTACATTACCCGATAGTATAGCCATTGTAAGTACTCCTTTAGATATTATTAATTACGGTGTCAATTTTAGTTAAGGATATAATGCGAATCACTGTACATTTCTGCGAGTAACCAACTATGACCGTAGTTAATGATTAGCGCTGATTGATGAAAAGCCGATGGCTTGACAGATACTTGTTATATACTTGTTGCGGACTGGTTGAAATCTCGCAATAATTCTTCCAGGCG
>JAGXSM010000238.1 GCA_018333725.1 Melioribacter sp.
AAGCCGTAATCTGTTCCACATGTTCTCGTCTTTAATCATTGAATCGATAAACAACAATGCTGCTTCGCTATCGAACAGAAACATAATTTCCATACAGGATCTTCTTATTTCTTCATCGTGATGATTTAATAGTTCGCTTGTTGCGTAGATGATGTTACGTTTCTGTATTAATTTTAACTCAACTGTCATCCCTTCGTATATTAGGTAAGATAAAATTGAATAGAATAAATTGAGAACCTGTCTAAGTTTATCATTGCTATTAGCTATTATCCTTTGAAATTCCTCAAAAAGGTATTCGGGATTCTTGTAAATTTTGGAACGAATTATTTCATCAAGCTCATCATCATCACCAAGAAATTTTAAACTTTCAACCAGAATATCTTTATCGTGAAAAACATTAATAAGCGAGAGTGCTGTTTTTTTATGTTCCGGTGCTCCTTCCTGTAATGTAAACATCAATAGATTTTTCATCTTATCATCAAAAGGAATATCGAGATTATACTTTTCTTTTAGTATGAATAATGATGTAATCAAAGGGCAGACAAGCGGTCCATGAATATTGGGAACCTGCTCTAAAAGGAAGAAATAAGTATCAACATCGCCAACAAAGCCAAGACTTTCCAGTATAGAATATTTAGTTAGATCATCTTCCTTCATAAATTTTTCAAGCAGAAAACTGCATGCTTTTGGAGAGCCGATTTTTCCCATTGCTTCAACAATAAAGGGCTTATATAATTCGCTTCGGTCGTAAAGTAATTGTAGAATTTCCAGCGAATCCTGGTATCTTATATTTCCAAGTGCTTCAATACATGCAAGTATAACGTTATCATCTTCTGTTGTGCCTAATATTCCGATTATATGATCTGCTGCTTTTGAGCTGCCAACTAAACCAAGTATATCTATTATAAACTTCTGGTCGTCACTATTCTTTTCACAATTGAAATCAATAAGCGACTGGATCGCAACCGATCCTAATTTGATCAATAACTCGCCGGCAAGATTTCTTAATGCAATATCCTTTGAAGAAACGCATTGAACAAGGTATTGTCCGGCATTCTGTGGTCTGTGATTGATAATTAGTAAAGAAGCAGTATTCCTAATCCCTTTATCTGGATGAGAAATACAATTACAAACCGGTTCAACATACCCATCTATATTATCCTGGTTTAGAAGATATTCCAGAACTTCCATTTTCTCATCTAGAGAATCGCTATTAAGAAGTTCCATTATTTCGCGGCTGCTTAGATTTTTTTGTTCAATCATATATTTCTACTTTTGTTGCGTAATTAACTTGTCAATTACTATGCCTGAAAAAATCTTATTTAATTACTTAGAAATTCTATCCCCTCTCGATATGCTGCATGCCGAATATTAGCCACTTGTTAATTTTCCTACAGAATATTATCGGATAAAAGTGTAAAAGATTTAATAAAAAATTGTATTTTTGTCTCAATATTTTTTCTCAATAAATGGTGGGAAGTTGCATTCATTCGAAAAAATCCCTAAAAAAAACTCACCACTTTACGATAATACATACAGTAAAAACCTCATTGAGGGATTAAATAAAAGCTTGAACAAAGCTGATTTTTTAAATTTATTTGCGGTAGCTATGCATAATAGTGATGAATTCCCCAATAATTTCAGGTCTTCTGAGCAAATGCCTCTACCCCAGAATAATGTTAGATTCCTTCAAAAAATTCTAAATTCAATAGACCTTGGGCTAATTATTTCGGATAACAACGGGGATTTTGTTTACTGGAACAACAATGCACTTGAACTTCTGGATCTTACTGTTAACGATTTAACAAATAAAAATATTTTCGACCTGATTGAGTACATAAAATCCAACAGTGAATTAGAAGTAAGTTTAAGTAGTTCACTTACTGCTCTTGTTTATGCTGAAGAAAAAGTTCTTAATACGGTTCTTAAATTCGGAAAGAATAAACAATTAGCATTAAGGACATACCCATTAAGCTCTGCACAAAATGTTTACAGGCAATGGATCTTCTGGGATATTACTACCAAATTTGAAACTGCAAGTATTTCCGAAATACTAAGTACCGACGATGAGATTCAACTTTATAAACGAAAAGCAGCAACGCTTGCAGAAATTAGTTCCCAGCTTGAAAAATCTGTTGATAAGCTTACTAAAGAAAAAAATGAGCGGGAAATACTTCTTTCAATAATAGCACACGATCTTAAAAGTCCATTTCAAGGATTGCTTGGAACATTTTCGGCACTTAACTCCTGCTTTGATGAACTCCCGAAAGAAGAAATTAAAACATATATGACTTATGCCCAATCATCAGTAAAGAGGTTGTATTCTTTAGTTGATGGATTATTAGAATGGTCACGATTAATATTAGGTCAGGTTAAGTTTAATCAGACACAATGCAATTTACATTTCACAATGCTGAGTGTTATAAACCAATTAAAAATTCAGCTTGAAGAAAAACAGATTTCTGTGGTTAACCTAATGGAAGAAAAGTTAGAAACCCTTGCTGATGAGAATATGGTTACTTCCATTTTCAGGAATTTGATTTCTAATGCTATTAAGTATTCTAAACGGAATAGTAAAATAACTTTGGCGAGTGAAGTAAAAAATGGTTTTATAAGTATCAGCATTTCTGACGAAGGAATTGGTATGAGTGATGATATAAAAGGAACCATCTTTAAACCATCCCGGCATTCATCAACACATGGAACAGAAGAAGAAGAGGGTTCCGGTTTTGGGTTGCTGTTGTGTAAAGAGATGATGGAATGGCATAATGGATCAATCACTTTTGATAGCGAACTTGGAAAAGGAACTACGTTTAAATTGAATTTCCCATTGATTTCATAATTGAGTAATAAATGAGAAGCCCGGAAGATATATTAATAAATAAATTGGAACTTACTCAGGAATCGACTGAACTACTTCGCCTATTTAAGATGGCGTTTAATAGTTCTCCCGAGGCATCTGCAATTATTGATAACTCTAAAATTTTATTATGCAATCCGGCGTTTAATCTTTTATTTGGCTATAAAGCTAATGAAAATTTTACCAAACGGGATATTAACGATTTTATTTCCTCTTCTCATAAGAAAGATTTTAATAGAAAGCTTGGAACAATCATTCTAGAAAATACTATTTCTCATAATTTTGAATCGAAGGGTTTAAAACATAATTCCAAGGAGTTTGATGTTCAGGTTATAGTTCATTCCGAAAAAATTGCCGGCAATACCTTTACATTCCTATCCTTCCGGGACATTACTGATAAAAAATCTCTACAACAGCATATTCAAAAACTTTCTTATGTTATTGAAAATTCTTCCTCTATGGTAATACTTACTAACGCGGATGGATGGATTGAATATACTAATACAAAATTCACAGAAACTACCGGTTATTACTTCGAGGAGGTCTTCGGTAAAAAAATAGTTCTACTTGGTCACGAAGAAGTTTCTGATATTCAGGAAAATGAAATTTGGAACCTGGTTAGACACGGAAATAACTGGCGGGGAGAAATTAAAAATAAAAAGAAGTCCGGTGATGAATACTGGGAATCGGTTTTTATATCACCTATTATGGATGAAAACGGTTCCATAAGTCATTTCCTTATTTTGAAGGATGATTTAACATTTAAAAAAGAAATTGAGCTTGAATTAAAACGGGCGCTCGATTGTGCTGAAGAAGCTAATAAACTTAAGTTCAACCTCCTTTCTAACATGA
>JAGXSM010000239.1 GCA_018333725.1 Melioribacter sp.
GCTTTATCAGCACTATCGGAGTAAATTACTCCGCCAATCTGCATCTCACCTTTTTCCGTTTTAACAATATTTCTTTGATTAGCTACTATTCCAACTGCCCATCCATCAATCCGTGCATAAGCGGTAATAATTGTTTTACCAAATCCGGATTTGTATTCATCTATTTCAGAATTGTCAACTATTCTTGCTAATAACTCGTAAGTATCGTAAGGTTTGGTTGTATCTTCAGGTAGAATACTGTAAATCTCCCTGGAATTAAATTTAGGAGGAATTGTTTCAATTCTGTTAAACCCGGCAGATTCGTTTATTCCATATTTACTAACGATGCTTCTAATCTGAGCCAGACATTCCTGATCATTTTTCATAATATAGTCTGTAACACCTGAAATATTAGATTGAACACGAGCACCGCCAAGATTTTCGTTATTAATCTCTTCACCAATAGCTGCTTTAACAAGATGCGACCCGGCTAAAAAAACAGATCCTTCACCCTCTACTATTAGAGCTTCGTCACTCATTATCGGTAGATAAGCTCCACCTGCAACGCAAGGTCCCATTATTGCGGAGATCTGGGGAATTCCCATTGCAGACATCACAGCATTATTTCTGAAGATTCTTCCAAAGTGTTCTTTATCTGGAAAGATTTCATCCTGTAAAGGAAGGAAAACACCGGCACTATCAACCAGGTAAATAATAGGTAACCGATTTTCAATTGCAATTTCCTGAGCACGTAAATTTTTCTTTGCTGTAATAGGAAACCATGCACCGGCTTTAACAGTTGCATCATTTGCAACAATTACAAAATTTCTTCCATGAATTTTACCAACTCCATAAATTGTTCCTGAAGAAGGTGCACCTCCGTATTCTTCATACATTCCTAATGCAGCAAGAGTACTTAATTCTAAAAAAGTAGTATCACTATCAATAAGTAAAGCAATTCTTTCACGTGCGGTTAATTTCCCTTTTTCGTGCTGCTTTGCAATTGCATTCTTTCCGCCGCCAAGTTTAATGTTTTCTTTTATTGCATCAAGCTTTCTGATAAGATTTTTATAATAATCTTCTTTTCGAAGTGAGGAATCGTTTTGAACTAATGTTGAACCGATTGGTTTCATAAAATTTCCTTAATCCTGTAAAAGGTTTCTTGCTAAAACTATTCTCTGAACTTCCGATGTGCCTTCACCAATAGTAAGAAGTTTAACATCTCTATAAAATTTTTCTACCGGGTAGTCTTTAACAAATCCGTAACCTCCAAAGATTTGAACTGCTTCGTTTGCAGCTTTTGTTGCAATTTCGCTAGCGAATAATTTTGCTTTGGCTGCAGCAGAAAAGACCGATTTACCATTATCCTTAAGTATTGCTGCTTTATAAGTCATTAAACGTGCAGCTTGAATATCGGTTGCCATATCAGAGAGCTTGAATTGTATTCCCTGGAATTCCGAAATCGGTTTATTGAATTGCTTCCTTTCTTTTGAGTAGACGATAGAAGCGTCAAGGCATCCTTGAGCAAGCCCAACACTTAATGCTGCAATAGAAATCCTCCCACCTTCCAGTATTTTCATTGCCTGAATAAAACCTTCGCCTTCAATACCAATTAAGTTCTCTTTAGGAACAACACAATTTTCAAAAAGTAACTGAGTAGTTTCACTTGCGCGCATTCCAAGTTTATTCTCTTTTTTACCGGCACTAAACCCAGGATAACCCTTTTCTACTATAAAAGCTGAAATTCCTTTTTTACCTTTGGACTTATCAGTAATTGCCATTACAACTGTGGTTTTACCAGACTCGCCATGAGTAATAAAAGTTTTTGTTCCATTCAAAATGTAATTATCACCATCTACCACAGCAGTTGTTTGCATGGCAGCAGCATCACTACCGGACGAAGGTTCTGTTAATCCCCACGCACCGATTACTATACCACTTGCAAGATCAGGAAGATATTTTTTCTTCTGTTCTTCATTCGCATGCATAAGAATATGATTAGTACATAATCCATTGTGTGCGGCTACTGAAAGTGCAATTGAAGGATCAATCCTTGCTAATTCTTCAACCACAATGGAATATTCAACATAACCTAATCCGGCTCCGCCATATTCCTCCGGAACAAGTATTCCAAGAAAACCTAAATCGCCAAGCTGATGCATTATTTCAATCGGGAATTTCTGGGATTCATCATATTCCATTACAACAGGTTTTATAACATTCGCAGCGAATTCTCTGATAGTATCCCTTATTGTCCTTCTGTTTTCGTCAAGATCTATTAGAAATTGATTGTTATTGGTTTCCATTTCAGTCCCTTACTTTTTTAAAATTATTGTAGATTGTTTCTGCAACCTGATAGGGAGAAGTAATTCCGTTTATTACATTTTTAAGCGACTCACTTAAAAATAGTTCGCTCTCGCTCGACCACAATTCGTTCTTAATCAAGTTCTCTGCAATTTCTTTTATCCTTATTTTATAATTTTCTTCACGCTTCTCTTTAAGGAGATTGTTATTGATCATGAAATTACGGTGCCGTTCTATTTCCTCCGCAATTTCACTTGTACCAACATTTTCTGATGCAATACATCTAATAATATTTGGTAACCAGTCCTTTTCAGTATGATCTCTCATCATTAAAATTGTTCTAAGTGCTGTCTGTGCTGAATCCGAACCCGGGCGGTCGCTTTTATTAAGTACGAAAAAATCGGCAATTTCCATCAATCCCGCTTTCATTGCTTGAATAGAATCACCCGATTCAGGTACTAAAACTACAATTGTAGTATCGGCAGTTTTTGCAATATCAAGTTCAGATTGCCCCACGCCAACAGTTTCAAAAATGATTAAGTCATAACCGGCTGCGTCAAGAACATCTGCGGCATCAATAGTTTTTTTACTTAGCCCGCCCAGACTACCGCGTGTAGCCATACTTCTAATAAATATTCCGGGATCATTACCAATATCGTTCATACGAACGCGGTCGCCAAGTAAAGCTCCGCCGGTAAATGGACTTGTTGGATCAACGGCAATAATTCCAATTTTCTTGTTTTGATTACGATAAAACTTAGCGAGTTGATTTGTTAATGTAGATTTACCTGCACCGGGCGGACCGGTTATTCCGATTCTATAAGCATTACCGGTTCTTTTATGTAATTCTTTTAATAATTCAGCTGATATTGAATTATTCGACTCAACAATACTTATTGCACGGGATACATATCGTTTATCATTTTCAAAAATTTTCTCTGCAATTTCAATAACATTCATAAAAATTATTGCCTGTACAAATTAGTTTCGTAAATATATTTTTTAACACTTTCAGGAACAAGAAAATCTACCGGCAAATTATTCCTTACACGTTCACGTATATCCGTGGAAGATATTTCAATATTCGGTGTATCTAATAAAACAGCTTTTTCAAAAAATCTGTTCCTTTTCTCTTCAATGTCGGTCTTTCTTTTCATTACAACCAAGGAAGCAAGACGGATTATTTCATCAGGTTGATACCATTTATCGAATACGAGCAGATTATCATAACCAATAATCAACTCAAGGGATTCATATTTTTCACTTAGATAGAGTAGGGTATTATAAGAATAAGATATACCTTCGGCTTTAAGCTCGTAATCGGAGTAGTCAAAGTAAGGTATATTGTCTATAGCAAGCTTAACCATATTAAGTCTATGCTCTGCCGATGATGATAACAGATCTGTCTTATGAGGAGAGATATTACAGGGTATGAAAATTATCCTATCCAGGTTTCTTTTCTCGCGGACATATTGTGCAGTAATTAAATGTCCGTTATGAACAGGATCGAATGTACCGCCAAGAATTCCAATTTTACTTTTCATTTTTATTTTGCGGTTTCCAATGAGAATAAATTTCGAATTAAATCACGAAGCACTTCAACTTCGTAATCACAGGTTGCTTTTAAATAACCTTGGCTGTTTTTACTCTGCATCTTTTTGAACGCAAGTCTTATAGCAAATCTAAAATATTGTTTACGGATATTTTCATCAACCCAGCCCTTTTTTAATCTTAATGAAGAGTTTATTATTTTTATATGATCTTTGGGCAGATTTAACAAATCGAATTCTTCATTTAATTCCGATTCGATTATTTCTCTTTCCTTACGGATTGCGTACCTGAATATCAGCATAAAATAAATTATAAGTCCAATCATAAAAACAAATCCGAACATAAATGTGGTGTTATAGCTTACTGTAAAATTCCACATGAAATGAAAAAATATTGCAAGCAATAATCCGGCAACAGGTAAAAATGATCTCGAAGTTTTCAAATTAAACTTTGCAATACCGAGAATTGCTCCGAATGTTGCAGTTGAAATCATATGCATTACCGCAGAGAATAATGAACGGACAAACACGAGAAATATCCATGATGATAATGTATCGCCATATGTTACAAAGTATGTAAAATTCTCTGTCATCCCAAAACCCAATCCTATCGCACTTCCGTAAACCAATCCGTCTGTAATATTATCAAATTTTCTGGATTTAACAGACCATAATAGAAATACACCTTTAGCAATCTCCTCTGAGACAGGTGCGAAAAGAATCGTCTGTATAAGTGTATTACCGGTGCTACCATCTTCCTCAATACCTGTAAAATTCCCTAATAATGCACTTCCTAAAATTCCTAAAATAATTGCGCCGAAAGCGCCCCATAAAAAATGTAAAATTAAAAATCGTAATGGTTCTCTTTCATATTTATCCATTCGCCAGATAATAATTAAATAAATTATCATAGGGATAATTGCAGCTAAAAGGGAAGCATTAGTAGGCATTTTTTAACCCATATACTTTATTTATAATAGGATAAAGAGAAATTCTTAAGTTATCTCTTATATCTACATATTTAATCATTTCTTGATTATAAGCGAATTGGTGACTATATTTTGTCCCAATTTTTTCGCTCTTTGTTAAAATGATGATAAAATATACAAATTTTTCAGACGGCATCCATCAAATTATATTTGATGAACCTGTCGAAAAAGTGGGTCTGGAAGAATTATTCTTCGGAAATGTTCAAGTTAACTGCAGAATGGATAAATCCCAGCATCAGATTGTATTGAATTGCGAAGCAGTAGTCAATTCTAAGATGGTTTGCGATAGATGTAATTCCGAGTTTAATACGA
>JAGXSM010000240.1 GCA_018333725.1 Melioribacter sp.
AGTTGAAGTGAAATCTGTTATCAAAAAGATGAAAGACAAAGCTTTTGCGAGAGCAGTTAACAGGGATGATATCATTAAAGGTGCTTCCGAACTGGGTATTACTTTGGAAGACCATATTCAATTCTGTATAGATGCTATGAAAAAGAATAAGGAATTGCTGGGGCTTTAATTAGTCTCTGCTGAAAAAACAGATAGAGTTAATAAAGAAAAGCCTGAAAAGAAGAAAAGTAAGGATTAAATTTGCAAGAGAAATCAAAAACGAGAAGGAAAGCTTGCAAAAAATGGAACCGAGAAACGAACAAAAGACGCTTGAAATCTTCAAAGTCCGTTTGATGAGATAGTCACGATATAATCTGACACTTCTGCAAAAAAAGTAATAAATTAAAATAACAGAAGGAGAAGTCAGATGAGTACCGAAGAAAAAGTAATAAAGAACAAAATAGGATTGCTGGAACTGTCCAATCATTTAGGAAATGTAAGCCGGGCCTGTAAGATATTTGGATATTCCCGAGATAGTTTCTATCGATTTAAGAAACTTTACGAAGAGGGTGGAGAGACAGCATTGCTTGAGATCAGCCGCAAGAAACCCAATCTAAAAAACAGAGTATCAGAAGAAGTAGAAGAAACGGTAGTTAAACTAGCAGTTGATTATCCAGCCTATGGTCAAGTAAGAGCCGCCAACGAATTGAAAAAACTAGGTGTATTCCTTGCTTCATGCTAAACTGCATCTTTTCCTCTTTCATTCGTTCTTATCTTTACAACATTCTCGACATCCACAACAAATATTTTCCCATCACCCGTATTACCGGTATGAGAATATCTCTGTATCACATTTACAACTTCTTCTGCCATCTCATCAACAACTACAATTTCTATTTTTATCCGTGGAATGAATTCCACCAGCTCGTAAACAATTTTATCTTTTGCGTTCTTTGCTCTGCTTTTACCAAATCCTTTTATTTCAGAAACTGTCACACCCGGAAGCCCTTCAATTTTTTGAAGCTCCTCAATTACGTCGAGCAATTTGAAGGGTTTTATTATTGCTTTTATCTCTTTCATTTTATTTTCCTCATAATTATTAAAGACCGGCTCCTTACGTTCGTAAAAAGCCGGAAAACATTATTTACATTTCTGTTTCAACTTTTCTCTTTTCAAACCAGCTATAGACAGATGGAATGATTAACAATGTCAACAAAGTTGAAGTTATCAATCCGCCAACAACAACGGTTGCAAGCGGTTTTTGAATTTCTGATCCGGCTCCGCTGGCAAATAACATCGGCATCAAACTGAAAATTGCTATTGATGCAGTCATTAAAACCGGGCGTAACCTGTTAAGCGATCCTTTCATAATAGCTTCCTGCAATTCCATTCCTTCATCACGTAATTGAGAGATTTGCGAAACCAACACAACACCGTTTAACACAGCGACGCCAAACAACACTATAAATCCAACAGAAGCCGGGACGGACAAATACAATCCGGAGATGTAGAGCGAGAAGATTCCACCAATTAATGCGAACGGTAGATTGGAAATTACCAGTAACGCTAACCGAACGGATCTGAAAGTAACAAATAAGAGAAGCAGAATTAATGCGATTGCAATTGGCCCGATGATCATCAGTTTGTTCATCGCTCTCTGCTGGTTCTCAAACTGTCCTCCCCACGTTAAATAATAACCCGCCGGTAGCTGAACATTCTCTTTTATCTTTTGTTTTGCCTCTGCAACAAAACTGCCTATATCTCTTCCGCTTATGTTCATCTCGATGCCTATTCTTCTAATTCCATCTTGACGGCTAATCTGAACGGGTCCTTCAATCATTGTTACATCAGCTAATTGTGCAAGCGGAATATTCATTCCCGTTTTTGTAGGTACCAAAATATTTTCTATGGCTTCAATCGAATTTCTTTTCTCTTCCGGCATGCGGACAGTAATATCGAATCTTCGGTTCTCTTCATAAAACTTAGAAGCGGACTTCCCGGCAACTGCTATTTCAATTACATTTTGAACATCGCTGATGTTCAAACCATACCGTGCAATTTTTGGACGGTCAATGTTTATCGTTAAGTATGGCTGTCCGGAAACTTTCTCGGTCATCAAATCGGTTCCACCCTCAATCGTAGAAAGAACTTTTGCAATATCATCTGATTTTCTTTTAAGCATGTCTATATCATCACCAAATAGTTTGAGAATTAATTGCGCTCGCGTTCCGGCAACAAGTTCATCAATTCTGCATTGTATGGGCTGGCTGAATCCGAAACCGATTCCCGGTATCTTTTCCAAAGATGCGCGCATATCATTTGTTAGTTCTTCTCTGGTAATATCACGCGACCATTCGCTCTTTGGTTTTAATATTCCGACGAAGCCAGTTTTATCCACACCCCTGGTATCCATTGCCACTCCGGTTTGACCGGTTCTGCTTACTACCGTTTCTAATTCCGGGAACTCTTTCAGCTTCTTTGCTACAAGTTGATTTATCTCCATGGCTTTACCTAAGGAAACTCCCGGTAGTAAAGCCACATCGGCATCAAAGGCGCCTTCATCCATTGTTGGTATAAACTCAGTTCCTAATTTTGTGAATAGAAACAAAGAGGCGATCAAAAAAACTCCTGCGATGCTTAAGATTATTATCTTCTTCTTCATCACATATTCCAAAAGCGGAAGATATATTTTCTTTGCATACTTCATTATTATACTTTCTTTTTCCGGCTGCGACTTCAAGAACATTGAGCAGAGAACCGGTATAACAAAGATTGAAAGGAATAATGAAGAGAGAAGTGCGATGGCTACAGTCTTGGCTAGTGGTCCAAACATTTTCCCTTCAATTCCTTCCAAAGAAAGAATCGGAATAAAAGTAATAGCAATAATCAATTCACCAAAGATGCTGGGTTTTCTAACTTCCAGAACCGCTTTAAGAACTGTCAATAATTTTGGATGCTCATTTCCACCATCACTTAAGTGTCTTTGAACATTCTCCACTTGAATTATTGTTGCATCTATTATCATTCCAATTGAGATTGCAAGGCCACCGAGAGACATTAAGTTCGCGCTTAATCCTACAAGCTTCATCACAATAAATGTAGCCAGTAACGAAAGAGGCAAAGCAATAAGCACAACAAAGCTGCCCCTAAAACTTCTTAACAG
>JAGXSM010000241.1 GCA_018333725.1 Melioribacter sp.
TTAACATTACCAGCTGTCATAATGAATACGCCAGGAGCAGCAGCTGGATCAGTAATAGTTATAGAAGGAACTGTACCTGGAGCACCATCATTATCAACTAATGTAAATGTGTTAGTTCCATTGTTAACTGTTAAGTTTGGTAAAGTTGCATCTGCACCTAAATTAGCTGTAACATTTCCTGTTACTCTGAAGATACCGTTACCAGCTGTACTTGGATAGGTAGCTGTACCGCCATGATTCCAGGTGTTTCCACCATGAGTAAATGTAAAACCAGCTAATTCAAGAATATCATTTCCTGTATTTGTAAGAATGTCTTTAACACCAGTGTTACCTGTTAAGGTAAGAGTAAATCCACCCAAAGCTTCAGGATCAAAAATAATTCTTGGAACAAGTGAGCCGCCAGTATTAATATTTGAGTTAGCTCTAATTTGTAAATAACCACCTGTTGTAGCGCCGGTAGCTAAATATGTAGAAGCAGCTACTCCTGTAAAGGTACCAGCACTCTTCCACCAAATATTAAAATCACCAAAATCTAATGTACCTGCAGCAGCAACTGTTAAATTAAGGTTTGCTACATCAATGTGACCTGTTAAATTAACTCTGCCGTTTGTAACAGCAAGGTTTGTTACATCACCCCAATTAGGAGCTGCAGTTGTTCCTAAATTGGCCATAGCTAAATTAACAGTAGCGCCACCAAGAACTTCAACCGCATTAGTAGCAGCGTTAGCACCGAGTGCTTTCATAGCAGAAACTGAATATGTACCGGATGTATTGAAATCAACAGCAACAATATTTGAATTTCCAGTACCACCAGTTAATGTACCGCCACCAGTGAAGACTAATTTATTACCAAGAGCAGCAGCATTTTGAATAACGTCACCAGAGACTACATGTGTTCCGGTAGCTGAAGAACTTGTCAATGCGCCGGTTAAACCAAGTACTGAACCAGCAGCAACCGTCAAGTTTCCAACAAATGATCTTGCAGCGGTTAGTTGTAAAGAACCTGTAAGAACACTTGTAGCAGTGATAGAAAGATTTCTAATTCTATTTGCAACGTTTGGAAACTCTGTACTACCTAATAAGATATCAACCGGATTACCAGCAGCTATTGCAGTACCAGTTGCATATTCTAAGTCGTATTGAACTGCAGCAGCGTCCCAAGTTCCAACCTGAGCTACTAACACTGGCTGTGGAAGACCGCCAACAAAGTTATACATATGCCTAACAACTTTTGCATTTGTACCAAATGGAGAGAAATCAACACCGGCTGTAGCAACACTTAATGCGCCAGTATAAAGTCTTAAAACACCATTAAATTTCACACCGGTAAATGTGTTGATTACTTTTGCATTATTCATTGGTAAAACAGCGCCTGCAACTGCTCCGTCATTGAGAGGAGCATTTACTGGGATTGAAAAGGTTGTTCCAGTAAGAACTGTAACTCCATAATAACCAGCCGGGATACTTGCTGAACCAATGTAGAATATAACATCGCCAGTAACTAAACCGTGCGCAGCACCGGTTGTAATTACTGTAGGACTAGCAGCTGTGTTACCTGTTGTTGCAATTCCTGCCCCAAGGGTATTACCAACATCCACGGTAATATAAGAGAAGATACCTGTACCTTCAATTGTCTGGCCACCACCAGCAAAGCCAAGGGGAACCAAGTTAGCACCACCAAGGATAACACCACCACCTGAATTTTCGGTTGTATTATAAACACCATTATTTATTATGCTAGCTGTAGCAGAGTTAAGAACTAAATTAACTGTACCAAAATTTACTGTTGTTGCAGTAGAAATTGTTGCCGCTCCACTAACTCTTATTGTATTTCCAACATTAATTTGTGATACAGAATTTGTGAATGTTAAGTTAACTAACTGGAAGAGCGGACCACCATCAACATTCTGAGTAACTGTTCCAGTAAAGCTCATTAATGAACCCGCACCGGCAGTAAAAGTTCCGCCAGTTCTGCTGAAATTTCTTTTAACATCAATAACACCACTAGCACCACCACCTAAGTTGATAATTCCAGCACTCTCGAATAAATCATTAACTGTTAAGGTTCTTATATTATTTACTGTTAAAGTTCCGCCATTAACATCAACTGTTGTTGCTGTAACGTTAATATTTACAACAGCAGTACCGCTTGTTACAGTTAAAGTTGTTATGGAAACATTATTTGTTTGGAAAGTTGTTACACCACCAGCACCATTAATTGTAACATTGGATAATGTACCACCATCAAATGTGTTGCCCACAGCTGTAGTTGTAACAATTAATCCGCCGGTTGAAGCAGTAACTGTTCCGCCATTGGTTAAATGGTTTTGCGAAGTAGTAAGTGTCATTGAATTAGCACCTAATGAAATACTGCCAGCATTTGTTAAAACAGCATGAACTGTAGTATTTCCAGTAACATTAACAACACCACCTGCATTATTTGTAAAATTACCTCTATATCTACCGCCAGCAACTGTAGCAGTTCCAGCGTTAATTAATGTTAACTGTCCGGAGAAGCTGTTAGTACCTGATAAATCAGCAGTAACTAATCCAACTGTTAAAGAGGCGCCAGCAACATTGTTGAAACTAAAAGAATAATTATTAGAATTAGCAACTGTTGTGTTTGATGCGATTAAATTAACAGCACCAGTATTTATTGAACCTGCACCCGTATTATCAACCGCAAATAAAGCACCGAGATTTTTTCCGCCCACAACATTATGAGCACCACCAGTCCATGTTATTCCACCATTTAAATTAATCGTACCACCGCCTGTATTGCGGACACTTGAAAGATCAGCATCTACAACACCAGCACCAGTTGACATACCAGCAGAAACCAAACCAGTAACGCTCATAGTTCCGCCACCGGCATTAATAATATCACCTAAACCTAAACCAATCGTTGATGGAAATGATGCTCCACCTTGTGTAATATTAATTACATCTAAAGTATTAAGGGTTGTGCCACCATCATTGGAATTAAAAACAACTGCAGATGGGAAAGTAATTGTATTTCCAGCAGCAGCAGTGTTAATATTAATCTGTCCTAAACTTCCAAAATTTGCATAAGAAGCTTCAGCGCCCGCAGTATAATTAGCATTGTTGAGATAGGTTAAAACAATACCAGCCGCAGCAGCTGTGCCAAGAGTTACAGAAGGGGCAGCTTGTCCAAATTTACCGCCAGCAACAC
>JAGXSM010000242.1 GCA_018333725.1 Melioribacter sp.
CCACCGCACTTTCCCAGAATAGCTCTCCGTTCTTTTTCTTATTCTTCATTTCACATACAAAATTATTTTTAGACAATAATGTATCCCACATTCTCTTATAAAACTCATTCGTATGGTAACCCGATTTCAATATTTTCGGGTTTTTCCCTTTTATTTCTTCAAGACTGTAACCTGTAACTTCACAAAATTTCGGGTTTGCATACTCAATATTTCCATTTACATCTGTTATAAAAATACTAACAGGGCCCTGTTCTACGGACCTGCTTAATAGCTGTAATTGAATTTCTGTCAGTTTTTTATCTGTAATATCATGTATTATTGAATGTAGATATTCTTTCCCTTCAATTATTGTTTTACTGCTGTAAACATCTACATCTCTTATTGAACCATCAGCTTTCTTATGCTTCATTTCAAAATGCGTTTTCTCACGATTTCTTACTTTATTCATTTCAACCATTAATTCTTCTTCATTTAGCATATTTATTTGTGACATATTCATTTTCTTTAATTCATCTTTTGTCCATCCGTAAAAATCTGATGCGGCTCTGTTTGCATCAATAATATTTCCTGTATCCGGATCAATTAATAATTTTACGGCTGAATGGTTTTCAAACAAATTTCTGAATTTTTCCTCATTCCTTTTTATCTCCTCTTGCATCAGAATCCTTGAAGTAATATCTCTTGCTATTCCTTCAAGTGCTATAAGTTCATTTCTTTCATTATAGATCGGATGGTTTCTCTGCTCTGTCCAGATTACAGTTCCGTCTTTTTTCAACCACCTTAAAACAATTGGTGCTTTTATTATCTCTGCATCAGTTGACATTTCCTTTATTAGTTGTTTATCTTCTGGATGAATTATCTTTAATCCTAATTCTGGATCTGAATAATGTTCCTCAGGTGTGTATCCTGTTATCTTTAGTGCGGAAGGACTTACATAGCTGAATCTTCTACTTGGTAAAAATTCGTAACGGTATATAAGATCCTGTGCATTTTCTGCTAATCTTCTATACTTATCCTCACTTTTCTTAATTGCATCTGCTGCTCTCTTTTTCTCCGTTATATCCCTTAGTATTACTTGTATAGCATTTTCACACCCAAATTGAAATGGAGTTGCAGTTACTTCAACATCTACTACCTTGCCATCCAGTCTAATTATTTTCTCTTCAATTGCAGGAACCGATACGTTTTCTTTAACCATCCTGCTAATCCTGTTTTTGATAGTATCATGGAAATCAGGATGGAATAATTCAAGAGGGGACTTACCGATTATCTGATCTGCTCTTTCAGCTCCGAATAACTTCAATCCGCTTGGGTTTATATAAATAACATTATAATTATGATTTATGAATATTGAATCGGGGGAAATTTCTATTAAGGTTCTATATCTTTCTTCACTCTCTTTCAACATTCTTTCGGCTATCCTTTGTTCCGAAATGTCTCTTATTACCATTGATGTTTTCTCTTTTTCTTCTTTATCGTAAAACAATACCGTTGATACTTCTATCGGAAATTTTGTACCATCATGTCGTAATCCCGTCAACTCTCCATAAAATATTCCAGTTTTCTTTCTTATTTCTAATGCTTCCTCTAACCTCGGATCAGTTGGATCAATTATTCCGTTTCTGCCAAGTCTGCAGATTTCATCCTCTGTTCTTCCGAAAATCTTTTCACCTGCTTTATTTACATTTAGTATCCTTCCATCGGGTGTAGTTAGCAATACTGCATCCAAACTATTATCAACTACCATCTTAAATCGTTCTTTACTCTCTTCTAATGCAATTTCAATCTTTTGACTTTCAGTAATATCTTGAATAACAGCAAGAAATACTTTCTCGTTTTCACGCTCAATTAACTGTAAAATTACTTCTACAGGATAATCTGTCTTGTCAGCCCTTCTATGAAATGTTCTAAAATTTTCTACTATTTTTTCATGGTTAAGTAGTGGGGTTATCATCCTTACAAATTCATCTCGCGTGTATTCTGGTTTTATATCAAGCGGTGTTAATTCTTGAAGCTCTTCAATTGTATATTTAAGGTTATTTATTGCTCCTTGATTGGCATACTTAAATCGCAATGTCTCTGCATTAAATAGATAAATTTCATTAACCGAATTTTCTATTGTGAAATTTAGTAGTTCATTTAATCTTTGACCCTCAATTCTTTTTTCTTCGCTTTTCATAAAATCGAGTGCAAATGATATATCTGCAGACATCTCTTCAAGTAATATTATTTCCTCATTATTAAAAAAGTCTGTTTCTGTTGAGAAAAGACAAAATATTGATGTTAAATTATTATCTAGATATATGGCAAAAAATCCTGCTGATTTATATCTTCTCTCATTTATTATATTTATACAATTTGCAAATTTTTTTTCCAGTTCATTTATAACCAAATATTTGTCCTTTTCAAAAATTTCCTTTTTAATACACTCAATTATTGCATTATCCCCTTTGTCTATTATGTTAGATATTTTATTGTTATCACTTTTTACTATGGATGAAATTTCAAATCCATCTTTATCTATATTTCCGATCATTGCAAGTGGAAACTTTCCGTCTTCCACAGCAATTCGGCATATTTCATTTAATAATTCTTGCTTATTTTTTATTCTTACTATTGCCTGATTTGTATTGCTGAGCAGCGCATAAATCCTATTTAGTTTTATGATTTCATTTCTCGATTTGCGCTCTTCAGTCTGGTCTCTAAACACCAGAACAACTCCTACCAATTCACCCTTTTCATTTTTTATTGGTGCTCCGTTATCGGCTATTGGATATTCTCTACCGTCTTTTGAGATAAGAAGTGTATGGTTTGCTAATCCTACAACTAGTCCTTCCCTAAATACTTTTTTAACTGGACTTTCTACTTTTTCACGTGTTTCTTCATTTATTATTTTAAATATTAATTCAAGTTCCTTTTCTTTAGCATCTTTTTCTCTCCACCCTGTCAATTCTTCTGCAACAGGATTCAAATGTTTTATTCTACCTTTTTTATCTGTTGTAATAACCGCATCACCTATACTATATAATGTAATTTTATATTCTTCTTCTGCTTCCCATAATGTCCTGTAAATATTTCTTTGCTTGAAATGATAAATCCAAAACAATCCGGTACTGGTAGTAATTATTAATATTATTACAAATGCTGTTATTATTCCAGCTCTAAAATATAGTTCGGAAAAAATTTCACTTTTATCTACTTTTGCTACCATATACCAGT
>JAGXSM010000243.1 GCA_018333725.1 Melioribacter sp.
ATTAAAAAATAAACTCTACCAATGGGTTGGTTAACAAATTCTGTGTCTTATCCTGTTGAGCTGTACCGACTATTGCTCTAAGTGTTAGATTTATTGGCAGAAGTTCTTTGGTTACTTCTCCGTTTATGGTTGTTCCAAAGTTTCTCCACGCTCCCGCATAATATCTTACCGCTGCATTGTTTATCGGTTGGTTCTGATTACCTCTTACTATTACTCGGCATTGAACTGTAGTAAATGTTACTACGTTCGACGTTCCTGTGTTTTGTGATTTATCTAATGCTATGTATTCATGTGTCATTCTAAAGGAATAATTATTCGGTAACAATTCAAGGTTTGCTATTCCACCTACGGTCGTTCCAAACGTCCGCCATCCACCAGAATAATACTGAACTACTCCCTCTCCCATTAAATTATTCTGACTATTTCTTAATTCTACGCTTGTATTTACCGTCTGGAATACTACTGTTGGAGTTGTACCGATGTTTTGCTGCTTGTCGTTACTTGCAAAAGCATAACTCATTCTAAAAGAATAATTGTTTGGCAGAAGTTCTTTGGTTACTTCTCCGTTAATGGTTGTTCCAAAATCTCTCCATGCACCTGAATAATACTGAACAGTTCCTTGATCAATTAAATTGCCAAGACTATTTTTTAGTTGAACTATTGAATTAACTGTTTGAAAGACTACAGTTGGATCAACACCAATGTTTTGTTGTTTGTCGTTACTTGAATAAGCATAACTCATTCTAAAAGAATAATTGTTTGGTAGAAGTTCTTTTGTTGCAACACCATTTACTGTTGTTCCAAAATCTCTCCATGCACCGGAGTAATACTGAACAACTCCCTGATCCAGTAAATTATTTCGGCTATCTCTTAACTCAACATCTGCTTTTATTGTATTAAAAACCACTATAGGGTTTGTGTCGGTGTTCTGTTGTTTATCGTTGCTTCCGTAACCATAAGTCATCCTGAATGAATAGGTGTTTGGCAATAATTCTTTTTGTGAAATTCCTCCGCTTGCTGTTCCGAATATTCTCCAACCTCCCGAATAATATTGAACTTCCCCGCCGTCTATTAATTGTCCTGAACTGTTTCTTAATTCTACTATTGTGTTTTTTGTTGTAAAGACTATCGTACTATTTGTATCCAAGTTTTGAGATTTATCGGTGCTTGCATAAGCATATGTCATTCTAAATGAATAATTGCCGGCAAGAAGTTCTTTGGTTGCAACACCATTTTCTGTTTTGCCAAAGTTACGCCATCCTCCCGCATAATATTGGACTGCCCCGGAATCTAATGGTGTCCCTTTACTATCGATTAATTTTACTTTTGTGTTAACTGTTTTGAATACAATTGCATCTTTACTTAATGGTACATTGTTCATTGTTTGAGAACCGTACTCATAAGTCATCCTTAAGCTTACTGTTTTTAATTTGGTATCTAAATAAAATGTTCCATCGCCATTATTGGTTGCTGGTTTCCAGCCCCCCTCGTAGTATTGAAGTGACCCGTCCGGAAGTAATTTACCCTGGCTATTTTCAAGTTTAACCGTTGGTGGTGAAGGTAATCTCTCAAGAATATATTGAGGATAGTAATACAAAAATTTGTATGCATCTTTGCTTACATATTTTGGGTAACTCCCGGCTGAATCGGAATAGACCTGTTGTATGCTTGTTTGAAATGATTTGATCTGTTTATAGCAGTTAACGGAGTCGAATGAGCTCAAGTAATTCTTAGCTTCTTGTATTTTTCCTAAAAGCTGGTTCTTATATCCTTCATCTTTTAGCCAACTAAACGCATGAATTTGATTCATATAGCTGAATAGCGAGTCAATTAACGAAGTAGTTCCAAGTGTTTTACTTGGTCGTCTTACAACGTAATAATCTATTTCTCCTTTAAGAAACCGCTTGGTAAATGGATCTGTCTCAACTTTTTCCAGTTCTGATATAATTTTATAATTAATTGGATTGTGATAATTTCTTAATAAAATAAATGATGCTTCTCTCCTATTTGTTGGATCATCTTCTTGTTGAATTTTAGATCTTAATGCTGTCTCGATTTCTGGCGAACTATATTCCTTAAAGAAATATGGTTTTAACAACCTTCCTCTAACTCTAGCATCTTTGTCGTTCAGGTAAGAATTGATTAATAGGGGCAGCGCTTCTTTTCCCTTAATAAAGTTATAATAGAATAAAGCTGAACTTCTTACATTTGGGCTCTCTGCATTTTGAGTTGCATTTATTAACAATTCCATAGCGCGTTGAGAATTGACCGTATCAAAGTTTATAATATAGTACAGCAATGATAAAGCTCTCTTGTATTGCGATTCATTACAGCAGAGAAGACTTAAAACATAATTGGAATATGAGAAGTCATTATTGTCAAACAAAATAGTTATTGCATAGCTTTTATCAAGATAAAAATCGGTTGTATCAATACCCGGATATGTTTTTAATGAATCCAAATATCCTTTTGCAAACTCATAAGCACGGGAGGAGTGAAGTCTTCTTAATGCATACAAGAAGAGAGGCTTCATACGCAGTCGTGCTGACCAAAAATTATTTTCTATCTTAGGTAATGCTTCATTCATTCCAAAAGCAACAACGTCATCTAATGCATCAAGACATCTAACTGAATGAAGGCTATCTAAATCAGCAATAATTCGATTTTTTTCTTCCAGTGATAGTGATTGGGCTAAGTTTATCCAGCAACTTGAAATAGTCAGCATAAATAAAATTAAAGTGAATTTTTTCATAAAAACCTCAATTGATACAATTGTTTATTCTTCTTGCAATTTCCAAATACAAATCTCTGCTATTCTTTATATCTAAGTCATCATTAATCTTTTCTTCGTTTTCAAGCCACGCTATTACATCTTTTATATTATCTGAATATGGATCTCCTTCTGTTTCTTTTTTCTTTTGCCTGTAAACAGCCATTGTAGTAGCAACTATACCATTTTTGAATTTATTCAAGGCAAAATCTGCTGCTTTCTGTTGATTACTTATTTCATCGCAAGATATATTTAACGATGAAATCCTTCCATAGAAATGT
The DNA here is from genome assembly GCA_018333725.1 of Melioribacter sp. Lineage (GTDB taxonomy): Bacteria > Bacteroidota > Ignavibacteria > Ignavibacteriales > Melioribacteraceae > DSXH01. The sequence continues at coordinate 3,052 of JAGXSM010000243.1, forward strand.
GTCTCTGCCAATGCATCGTTGAGAATATTTATATTTTGTTCATAATGTAAATATTCGTGTCTTTTTATAATGTCAAGTATTTTATATTTGGTTTGCATGGTGTTTTCAAAACCGGCAAAATCTTCTTGTGCTTTACATAAATCATTATAAGGTATTGTTTTTATTTGATTTGTATCTGCTAAATAAATTCTATCTGGTTTGTAACATATTTCCGTTGAATACTTAAGTGGCGTCATTATTTGGAATTGCCATCTATCTAATGTTTGGTTATAACATGTAGAAAGATCAAATTCGCTTTCAAATTTTTGTGTATAAAATTTTGTAATCCCATCTGCATCTTTATTCTCATTACAAATACTTGTATCTATCTTTGCAAAATTAATAACTGGATTAATAAGCTCATCACATTGTGGCGCATCTGAACAATCATTTCCACTTCCAATTTTTATTGTACCTATTCCCCACAATTGTTCATCAGTTCCATCTATCATTACCGATTTGCTTACATCTCCGGCCGTTGTTTTGTGTTGCCCGGAGATGTTTCGCTTCTGCGCTTCAAAATTTTTACTGCTAGTAGACTTACCAATTTTTCTGTAATCTTCTTCAGTACTTTCATTCCCGGGTAATCGACTTCCCGCCATTCCGCCGGATGTATTAACCTTTAGAACTGATTCTACCGGCATACTGTCAATTTCAGTTGAAGCGATAAACTTAAATCCCTGTTCTACATACCAGGATTCATCCGTTAGTTCTTCCCATTGCTGGATATATATGTCTCCGTATTGACTTCCGGCAATAAGCTTAATATCAAACCGTTGATCTTCCTCAAAATCAATAATGCTTCCATCCGGCTCTATTTTTTTTAAGATAACATCTGCTGTATCGCCGGGCATTATGTTGGTAGGAGAAAATATTACTTTGATTCTTGGCTGAATTATGACTAAGGGTATTTCGATCGGTTCTATTTTATTATCCGTTGTCCAGACACGAATTAATATTGAATCCTCTCCCTCCGGTGCAATTCCATTTGAATTAAATACAAATTTTAGAACTCCTTCCTCATGGTTTAAACCACTAAGAATAACACCCTCATTTACATTTTCTATATCCTTACACACACCATATTGTATGCCTCTTATTATTTCCAGATTGAATTTTGTTGATTCCGGTAATATGTAACGCAATAATTATCTGATGAAGCATAAACTTCCAATAATTTCTCTTCCCCGGGTAATACTTTTTCATCTTCATTTTCTGCATAATAGTAGTAAAGATCAAAACTCCCTTTCCCTTCAACAATAATACTTCTGCTTCTTATTATTTCTCCCGTTTGAACAGTAACACTAATTTCTTTTCGACTATCACCATTGTATTCAGATCTTAATTTTATCTCAAGATTCTTTAAACTCCCCAATTTTATTTCTGTCGACTTTCCATAATCAACTTGATTTACGGAATCATATAAATAACAATCCAAGTCACTTTCGAGGATTATAGAAACAGGGGTTAGAGCGTTTAATGGGGCTTCAAACTCACAATCATAATTATTAATAAAATACGGGCTTATTCTTACATATGATTGTTCGTCGCATATAATACCATTTGTAAAGCCAAGGTAAAAATCATTTATTGATTCATAATATCCATATATATTAGCATAAGAAAAATTACCTGATCGATTAGACGGAATAGTAATTATGCCATTTTCTCCCGTTGGAAAAGAATAATAAACATCTACAGGAAGATCTCTTTGGAAATTCATTCTTATTTGAACTCCATAATTACCTGTTGCTTTTCCAGATTTATTAAAACTGAAACTGGTAATTTTCTGCCAAGGGACGAAATAAGGTTCAATACAATTATCAAACACCCAGAATGAAACCGTGACGGTTGTATCACTCCAATATAACCGAACTTCATTATTTGTTAACTCTGTCTTTGCTACATTTGGGCTATTAAATTTTTTCGGACTGATCTTTATTTTTTCTTTTATAACCGTCTGAGATAATAACGGTAGTGTGCCTAGAAGAGTTAACAGAATTAGCATAGAACTAAATCTGGCAAGACTGAATTTCGAAGGAATCCCCATAACCAACCCCAAAATTACATTGTTAAATTGAAGCTCAATTCAAAACTATTATAAATTTGATAAAAGTCAACTGATATTTTTGGAAATGACTTAATTATAACTTCCAGCCAATTGCGTGCCAGA
>JAGXSM010000244.1 GCA_018333725.1 Melioribacter sp.
GGAATAAAAATTTATAAAAGGAGTTATTCTATGGATCTATCAACAACTTATATGGGACTGAAATTAAAGAATCCCATTGTGCCTTCATCGTCGCCATTATCACAAAGTCTTGATAATGTTAAGAAGATGGAAGATGCCGGTGCTGCTGCTGTAGTTATTTATTCCTTGTTCGAAGAACAAATTACACATGAATCTGGTGAACTCGATCATTACCTTTCCTATGGAACTGAAAGTTATGCTGAAGCTTTGAGCTATTTTCCTGAACCACAACAATTTCATCTTACTCCATATCAGTATCTGGATCATATTGCAGCTCTTAAGAAAGCAGTTAATATTCCTATTATCGGTAGCTTGAATGGAGTTAGTACGGGCGGATGGGTCAAGTATGCAAAGAATATTGAACAAGCCGGCGCTGATGCTCTCGAATTAAATATCTATTATATAGCCACTAACCCAAACCTAACTGGAAGTGAAATTGAAACAATGTATTCCGATGTTTTAACCGAAGTAAAAAAGAATGTTAAAATTCCCGTTGCGATGAAATTAAGTCCCTTCTTTACTTCAATGTCCAATATGGCAAAAAGACTTGATAATGCCGGTGCTGATGCTCTTGTATTGTTCAACAGATTTTATCAACCCGATTTCGATCTTGAAAATCTTGAGGTAGTTCCTAACCTTGTTCTAAGCACAAATTGGGAAATGCGTTTACCATTAAGATGGATTGCAATTCTTTATGATAATCTTAAAGCCTCTTTAGGCGCAACAAGCGGTATTCATAGCCATGAAGATGTTATTAAAATAATGATGGCTGGCGGAGATGTTGCGATGATGGCTTCTGAATTACTTGTTAAAGGTATTGGCAGAATTACAGAAATTCTTAACGGTATGAAAGAATGGATGGAGAAGAATGAATATGATTCGATTAGCATGATGAAAGGAAGTATGAGCCAGAAAAAAATTGATCAACCTGCTGCCTTCGAAAGAGCTAACTATATGAAACTTCTACAAAGCTGGAAATCGTTAGCTTAAATTAGCAGATCTATTCTAATTGTAAGGGAGATGCCTTGTAGGGTCTCCCTTTTTTATTATTCTTAAGTAAATCCAATGGAATTACATCATATCCTTAATTATATTCCATTCAAAATTTTCCCATTTCACTAAATAGAATTGATATGCAAGAATTTTATCACAAATGGTATACTCAGTATTTAAGCAGAGATTTTGAGATGCTTGTATTCGGTCATTCAGGGTTTCCGGTTGTTCTTTTTCCAACATCAAAAGGAAGGTATTTCGAAAATAAGGATTTCGGACTTGTCGGCTCTGCATGGGAGTTAATTGAATCAGGTAAAATTAAGATTTATTGCCCGGATGGCATCGATGGAGAGAGCTGGTACAATTACGGTATTCATCCGGCTGATAGAGTTAAAACCCACATGGCTTACGAAAGAGTTATATTGAATGATGTAATTGAATTTGCAAAATATGAAACCGGTTCAAAAACAGTTGGCGTTGCCGGCTGTAGCTTTGGCGGTTACCATGCATTGAATATTGCATTTAGATATCCTGACAGAATCAGTTATCTATTTACCATGGGTGGTGCATACGATATAAAACAATTTATTATGGGTTACTATGATGATAATTGTTACTTTAACAATCCAACTGATTATATGCCTAACTTGAATGATGAATGGTATCTAGAAAGAATTAAAAAAATGGGAATTGTTTTAGGAACAGGTGAGTGGGATATCTGTCTCGACGAAAATAAAAGAATGAGCGGAATACTTTCTTCAAAAGGAATTCCTCACTGGCTGGATATAAGACAGGGGACCGGCCATGATTGGCCCTGGTGGAAAGAAATGTTTCCACTCTATCTATCCAAAATTGCTTGATCTGTTCCAAATTCATGCTCTTGCTCATGCTCTTGCTCTTTACCATGTTCTTCGTTGTTACTATTAAAAATCTGTGATAGTGAATCATTAATAACTTCGCTTCGTTTAGTAATTACATTAATTTTTAGTTGTCACAAATACAGAGGTGGTTATGAAAAAAATCGGAATTCTATTTGGACAGGAAAATACATTCCCGCCAGCATTTGTTGATAGAGTAAACTCAAAGAAGGAACCCGGCATTGTTGCAGAATATGTTAAAATAAATCAGGTTATTCAGGGTGAACCAAGCGATTATGCAGTAATAATTGACCGCATCTCTCAGGATGTTCCCTTTTACAGAGGATATCTGAAGAATGCGGCACTCTCAGGCACTGCTGTAATCAATAATCCTTTCTGGTGGAGTGCCGATGAAAAGTTTTTTAATAACGCATTGGCTACAAAGATTAATGTGCCGGTACCCAGAACAGTTCTGCTCCCATCCAACCAGCATCCGCCAGATACAAATGAAAAATCATTTAGAAACCTCGACTATCCCTTAGATTGGGAAGGTATTTTCAATTATGTTGGATTTCCCGCATTCTTTAAACCCTTTGCAGGTGGCGGATGGAAAAATGTTTATAAATTGAATAACCCTGATGAATTCTTTAAAGCATATAATGAAACCGGTCAATTGGTAATGATGCTCCAGGAAGCTATTGAATTTGATGAATATTTCAGGTGTTATTGCATTGGACTAAAAGATGCAAGAATTATGCGTTACGATCCTAAAGTTACTCATCATGAAAGATATGTTAAAAATCCTTTACCTGTTGAAACTAAGTTATTGAAAAATATAGAGAAATATATCCTCGCTTTGAATAAAGCATTGGGCTATGATTTTAATACAGTCGAGTTTGCAGTTAGAGAAGGTATCCCTTATGCAATCGATTTTTGTAACCCTGCACCGGATGCAGATGTTAATTCGGTTGGTCAGGAAAACTTTGAATGGGTTGTTGAAGCAGCAGCTAATATGGCAATCAATAGGGCTAAAAAACAGAAAGCGGGAGCAATTAATCTGACATGGGGAGAGTTTATTCAATCGGCTCTATCTAAGAATGCTCCAAAATCAAAAAAATAATTTTCTTGTGAAAAGTCCTTTCTATGAGTGATAAATTATTTTCGATTGGAATTGAAGAAGAATTCCAGATTGTTGATCCCAAAACACGGGAATTAAAATCCCACATCGAACAAATTCTGGGCGAGGGAAAAATAATTCTTAAAGAACAGGTAAAAGCAGAAATGCACCAATCCGTTGTCGAAGTCGGTTCAAATATCTGCTATAATATTAAAGATGCAAGAAAAGAAGTTGTCCGGCTTAGAAGTAATCTTTCTCAAATTGCAAAACACCATGGACTCGAAATTGCCGCTGCCGGAACTCATCCTTTTTCCAGATGGGAAGATCAAAAAATAACTAATCATCCCAGGTATCACGATGTTGTTGAAGATATGCAGGATGTTGCAAGAGCAAATTTAATTTTCGGACTTCATGTTCACATCGGTCTCAATAATAAAGAAGAAACAATTCATATAATGAATGCTTTACGTTATTTTCTTCCACACATTTTTGCTCTTTCTACAACCTCACCTTTCTGGAAAGGCCGAAAAACAGGATTTAAATCCTACCGCACCAAAATTTTTGACAGATTTCCAAGAACAGGAATCCCGGATCATTTCAATAGTTATGGCGAATTTGAATCTTATGTTAACTTATTAATTAAAACGGGTTGTATCGATAATGCAAAAAGAATATGGTGGGATGTTCGACCTCATCCGTTTTTTAATACCTTGGAAGTGAGGATTTGTGATATACCGATGCTTGTTGATGAAACAATTGCTATTTCAGCACTTATTCAGGCAGTTGTTGCTAAGCTTCATAAACTTCTAAAAAAGAATCTTGGATTTAGATTATACAGGCGACTATTAATAAACGAAAATAAATGGCGTGCAGCTCGTTATGGACTTGAAGGTAAAATGATTGACTTTGGAAAACAGGAAGAAGTTGATACCGTTTATTTAATTCATGAACTACTCGATTTTGTTGATGAAGTTGTTGATGAACTTGATAGCCGTGATGAAATTAATTTTATAAATGAAATTATAAAGATGAAGACAGGTGCTTATAGGCAATTGCAGGTTTTTGAAAAGACTAATGATTTAAGAAAAGTTGTTGATTTTATTATCGAACAGACTAACCAGGGATTGAGTGTCTGATGATTCCGGAAATACGTAAGAATTTTAATTCTGCATATTCTTACCAAACATATAACAATTATATCAAAGAACTATGGAGCTGGACCGGTGGAGAAGAGGATTTTAGAGTTTGCGAAACGCCTCTTTTCATTGATCAATACTTGAGTGATAGTTTAGTCTATGCTTCCGAACAAATTGTAAATTTTCTCTCCTCTGAAGATTTTAAAGAACTTAGCAAAAGCGCTGTTCCGGATAATCTGATAGTTCCAGATGAAGATCCTCATCCGTTGTTTCTTCAGATTGATTTTGCAATTACAAGAGATGATTCCGTGAAATTTATTCCAAAACTTATAGAACTGCAGGGTTTCCCGTCTCTTTATTCTTTCCAGGCAGAATTAGACCGGTTGAATAGAAAATATTACTCTATCCCTGAAGGGTTCGCTACATATTTCAATGGATTGAAAGAATCATCCTACTTTTCATTATTGCAAAAAGCTATTCTTGGTGAAAATAAACCTGAAAATGTTATCCTCCTTGAAATTGAACCACATAAACAGAAAACGCGAATCGATTTTTATATCACTGAAAAGAAACTTGGAATAAAGCCCGTCTGTGTTTCCGAAATAAAAAAATCGGGTAGAAATCTTTATTATAATCTTAATGGTAAGCATACTGAAATAAGGAGAATTTACAACAGGGTAATATTTGATGAACTGATTCGCAAAAATATTAAATATGATTTCGATTTTAGAGATGAGCTTGATATTGAATGGGCAGGTCATCCTAACTGGTTTTTTAGAATAAGCAAACATTCTCTCCCCATTATTAAAAGTGACTTTGCACCTGAATGTTATTATCTGAATAAGTTAAATAAGTATCCTGATAATTTAGGAGATTTCGTTATCAAGCCCCTCTATTCATTCGCCGGTTCTGGTGTTATTGTGGATCTTGAGGCAAATATTCTCGATCAGATTACTGATAGAGAAAATTATATATTACAACGTAAGGTAGAGTACAGTCCTTTAATTGAAACTCCCGATGAATTTTCCCGTGCCGAAATCAGAATGATGTATATCTGGATTGATAAACCGTTGCTTGTAAATAATCTCTTAAGAACAAGCAAAGGTAAAATGATGGGTGTTGATTTTAATAAGGGCAAAACATGGGTTGGTTCAAATATTGTCTATCATCCTTAATATTAATCTTAAGATAGAACTTATCTTCAAATCACTCTGTTATTCAATAAAACCATTTTAAGAAAGGAATATAAATGAAAGTCGGAATTCTTGGATCCGGTACCGTGGCTAAGCAAATTGCAATCGGATTTTTAAATTCAGGTCATGTTGTAAAACTTGGAACACGTGATTCTCAAAAATTAAATGAATGGCTCGAATCTGTTCCATCAGCAACTGTGGGAAGTTTTTCGGAAGCAGCATCCTTTGGTGATATTGTTGTT
>JAGXSM010000245.1 GCA_018333725.1 Melioribacter sp.
TGGATATAATCAATAACATTCTCGACATCTCTAAAATTGAAGCCGGTAAAATGGACCTTGATGAAGTTGAGTTCGGAATTCGTGAGGAGATTCATAAAGCTGTTTCAATAATTACACAAGCTGCCAAACAAAAAGGGATCATAATTGAAGAGAACATTAAAGACGAAGTTCCAAAAACCGTCTTTGGAGATCCTACGCGATTCAGGCAAATTATATTAAACCTCTTAAGTAATGCTGTAAAGTATACAGACGAGGGCAAGATCAGTATTAACTCTCATGTATCAACTAAATCCTCTTCAGCAATTGAACTTGCAACAACTATAGAAGATACCGGACATGGAATACCAAGTGAAAAAATTCCGATGTTGTTCGAACCTTATGTGCAGGTAAAAAGTAAGAAAGGTAAAAAGGAAGGAACAGGTCTTGGACTTGTAATTTCTAAAGAGTTTATTAAACTGATGGGCGGCGACATTAAAGTAGAAAGTAAAGTCGGTATGGGTAGCAAATTTACTTTTACAGTTAAACTTAAAACCCAGCTTGATTCCGTACCCGAGAATGTTGTAATAGAAACTCCTATTCCTCGGGAATTATTTGAAGAAGAAGATAAAAAACCGAAGACGGGCGAACATAAATTTGAAAACGGTCAGAAAAAGAAGATCCTTCTTGTAGAGGATAATCCTATAAGCCAGAATCTTGAAATGAAAATCTTAAGAGAAGTCGGCTACGATGTTGATGCGGTATCGAACGGGAATGACGCTATTGAAGCAGTTAAAACCGGAATTTTTGATGTAGTTCTTATGGATGTTGAAATGACCGATATGGACGGAATAACCGCAACGCGTAAAATTAGAGAACTGCCCGGTGTAAACGGTAAAATTCCTGTTATTGCTGTTACCGCACACTCAAGTATGAAGGATAGAGAGAAATGTCTTGCTGCCGGAATGGATGATTATATTGCAAAACCGATTAATATCCATTTTCTAAAACTTACTATTGATCAGTGGCTAAATTCCTCCAAGTAAATTTTTTGTTTCATTTACCTTTCCAATCACTTAATTTTTGTACAACAAATATTCGCTGATTTTATTATAGTTCTATTACTGTTTTAATGGTAAATCTAAAAAGTTAATTTTAATTGCATAAGTAAGAGGATAATTTTGCAAATTAAAACTCTTTCATTTAATGTCAGCTCGAAAGGTAATACCGATTTAATTGATATTACGGATGAAGTCCAATCCAGATTAAAAGAAAGCGGATTGAGAAATGGGAATGTGCTGGTATTTGCACCCGGATCGACAGCAGGAATAACAACAATTGAATATGAGCCGGGATTGATAAAAGACTATCCAGATTTCTTCGAACGTATTATCCCCTCCAGTTCAAAATACTTTCATGATGAAACCTGGCATGATGCAAACGGATATGCGCATGTGCGTGCCTCTTTACAAGGAGCTTCTTTAACTATTCCATTCACAGATTCTAAATTGCTTCTTGGTACATGGCAGCAAATAATTCTAATCGATTTCGATAACCGGCAGCGAACAAGAAAAATAATTACTCAATTTATTGGAGAATAATTAATGAAATCTTTCAGAAAAATAATTGTCTTTTTTTTAATACCCGTTGTTATGTTCGGTTGGGGAGATAAAGGTCATAAATTAATTACTAAATATGCTATGAAGTTATTACCCTTGGAGATGAATTTATCCGATGAAGTTAAAAACGCAATAGTGGATCATTCCACCGATCCCGATAAAAGGAAGAAAGATGTTAAGGATGAATACCCGAAACATTTTATAGATATTGATTATTATGAAGAGTTTAAAGACGGTAAAATGATTACTTCTTATGACGATCTTGTGAAGATTTATGGTGATAATACAGTTACAGAAATGGGCGTTTTACCCTGGGCTACATTAACAACATATTCAAATCTTGTAGATGCTTTTAAGCAGAACGACAAGCAGAAAATTATTTTATACGCATCGGATATTTCTCATTACATTGAAGATGGACATCAGCCGCAGCATACAACATTAAATTATAACGGTGAAATGACCAATCAGAAAGGGGTTCACTTCAGGTATGAAAGCGATATGTTCAAGAAGTATGAAAACGAAATTGAAAACAATTACTACGTTATTCCTCCTCAATATGTAAGTGACCTCTCCGCATATATTTTTGATTACATCACAGAATCAAATAGTTATAATGATATGATTCTTGCTGCCGACAAGCTATCGTATGAAAGAGCTGAAAAAAATTATGATGATAATTATTACAGATTATTCTGGTTCAAGACTAAACATGTTACGTTCAACAGGGTTAGTCTCGGTGCAACCCGAACAGCATCAATAATTTATTCCGCATGGGTTGATGCCGGCAAGCCGGTATTGAATTAGTATGAGTAAAAAATTCGTTACAGTATTTGGAAGTTCTCTACCAAAGCCGGGCGATAAGGAATATGAAGTTGCTTATCAGCTCGGCAAAAAATTTGCAGAAAACAAATTAAATGTTTGTACCGGCGGGTTTCTTGGTATTATGGACGCTGTTTCGAAAGGCGCGAATGAAAATGGTGCCGAGGCAGTTGGCGTTACTTTAGATATCTATAATGTTACTCCAAGTAAATTCCTAACTCGTGAAATTAAATGTCATACACTCTTCGAACGGCTTGGTAATCTTCTTGAAATAGGCGCTGCTTACGTTGTTCTTCAAGGTGGAACGGGAACCCTGGTTGAACTTTCTCTTGTGTGGGAATATATGAATAAGAAAATGATTGCCGATAAACCTTTTGCATGCCATAGTAAAATGTGGAAAGAGATTGTTGATATCATGGAAGTTCAGATTAAAAAAGAGGGAAGAAAAAACGGTTTGATAAAATGTTTTGATGATATAAATGAACTGGCTAATTATATAATAACTTCTTTAGCTTAACTATTATTTAGAAACTCAGCTGCTTTATCATAAACCAGATTAACATCCAATTCCTTAATACATTTGAATTTTACGTCACTCCGGCTGCAGCTTAAATGTTTTGGAGAATAATAGAAACAGGGCGAACAATCCAGAGCTAACGATGCAATTTTAAACTCAGTCTTCCATGGATAAATATAATTTTTATTTGTTGGTCCGAGAATTACTACGGTATTTAATTTTAGAGCCGCCGCTATATGCATTAGACTGGAATCGTTAGTAATGAATAAGTTGCAACGATTCATAACTGCTGCGGTTTGTAAAATTGAATTTGCCTTAACCGTTAATATATTTTTAGAATTTGTAAGCCGGACTATTTTTTCTTTTATCGGTTCCTCTTCTGGACCGCCGAATACCAGAATTTTCGCCGAATAAGAATCAATTAATTTTTGTGCGAGCAAAGCAAATTTTTCAGTTTCCCATCTTCTCTTTTCATGATTTTTAAGGGGCGAACATCCCGGATGAAATCCAATAACTAATTCATCATTTATGCTGTTTTTAGAAAGAAAATCTTCGGCAAAATTTATTTCTTCTTGTGATAATACTATTTGCAGCGGGGAAATTGAATCGCTTTTTATACCGCTCAATCGCTCACACAGCAAAATATTTTCTTCAACATTATGCAGCTTATCATTTTCAGTAATAAGAACATTATTCAAAAAAGAGAGATTTGATTTTCCTTTACGCAGATAATTAATCGAAGCTCTTCTTTCTGCTCCAATTAGGTAACTTATTAAATTATATTCCTTGCGGTTCGATGGATACACATTTATTGTTATATCGTATTTGTTACGGAGTTTCAGGACGAAGGTTAGTGAATCTATTCTTGGAGAATTTAGAAAGTCGTGATAGAGTACTTTATTAACCCCCGGGAGCTTTTCATAAATTTCTTTTACTCCCTTATACATTGAAAGAATATCAACTTCTGCAGAAGAAAAATCCTCATTTAATTTTTTTAGCGATGGTGTAAACATTAACGCATCGCCAATGCCCGATAATGCTATTACAAGGATTTTCATATTGGGTTTAATAAAAATGGGGGATAAATTACTTTATCCCCGCCGAATGTTTATTTAATCCTAATTTCCTTTCCGGTTACTTCCGATGTGTCCTGACCGGCTTGCTTTCTATACTGCTTTATCAATTCCTGAATTTGAGTATCATTAGGTAATAATGTTTGTAAGCTCATCAGCAAACTAACCGCTTCGTTGTATTTTCCGAGGTAATCGTAATGTGTAAGAAGAATATCGTAAGGATTATACCAGCTGGAGAAATCACGAGGATTTTTCTCCAACGACCGTTTTGCCGATTCAATTACTTCGTAAGCCAGTTCTTCATATTGTTGTTTTGCATCTGCATTATAATATATTTTAGCTACGTCGTGTTTAATTCTATAATCCATAGAAACAACACTTCGAGGTACAGTCTTTTCCATCATATCAAGAGTTTCAATTACTTTCGATTTTTCTTTTGTTTGATAGAGATAATGCAATGCTAACCTGATATATGCATTTCTGTAATTCTGAACCAGGCGTTCGTGGTTTTCGTCGAAGAAAATAGTTTTATCATTTAATCCTCTAAATAAAAATCCGGACTGAAATGTTTTGCTAATGTTTGTATTCTCGCTAAACAAACTTTTTCTTAATATTTCTTCGTTTATATACTCAAGAGAAGGTTGAGGATTTTTCTTAGGAACAACCCTCATAGCCATTCCTTCCATTTGCAAATAATCATCCAGACTTAAACGGCTATCATCGGAACAAGTAACGGCGTAATAAACAGGACGTTTCCATTTGCTCTGCATTATAATATCGAGACAGACTAAATCCTGGGTTCTAATTGCTTTAGTATTTCCAAAAGTAACGCTGTTCTTCATTGTCCAAGTCAATTTACCGGTTCTTATTATGGATGTGTCTGTAACACCGAATTCTTTTATTACTTCCGGAGGCACATCAATTTGTAATTCAGTGGGATCCCATCGCACGGGACTTAACTTATCAATTTCGTCGTCGGAAAAACTAATATCAATTTTTGGAGCGCCGTGTGGTGTAGTATTTTTTAATTGCTTGATATACCAGTTGGTATTCAACAGACTAAGATTTGCAATTCTAACATCTCTTCTTACTCCTTCAACATCCTGAAGATACCAGAGCGGGAAAGTATCATTGTCACCATTAGTAAATAAAATTGCATTAGGGGCAACACTTTGAAGTAAATTATATGCGTAATCCCACGGAACGTAATTTCTTGATCGGTTGTGTTCAAAATAATTTGCATTAAGCATATTAATTGGAACAACAATAAAACCTACAACCATAAATCCCGCAATAACCGGGTTTATTGGTTTTATCTTGTTGAACTTTTCTCTTATCAGTTCAATTAATCCGTTCATGCCTATTGCAATCCAGATTGAAAAGACAAAGAATGCACCAACATAGAAATAGTCACGTTCACGCGGTTGGGGTTGCTGCTGATTCTGATAAAATGCCGTTAGGTATCCTAAGAAAATAAACATCACAAGAAATACTGCCCCCATTTTCCAATTGCGTTTAAAGTGGTAATACAATCCGAAGAGTCCAATAAGGAATGGAATTCCAAACAAGTCTTTCCAGTCAACGCCGGAATCCTGGTATGTCGATTCGCGTCCAACGTAATTCCACAAAAGGTATCTGTTGAACATATGGTTCATCTGGTATGTCCATAAGAAATCCAGATCGCTTGAATAATCGGAATAAATTTTCAGTTGATGAGGTTCATTGGAAAATCTGCGCTTGAATGTTGGGAAGTCGCCGTATTGCTCTCTGTTTAAGTAGGATTCAAGTTCTGTAAAAGTTTTGGGGCTATTCATGTTAATAGGGGGTTCCTGGTTAGCACGTATTATAATCATTGCGTAGGAAGTAGTGCCAATTAATGCGAAAAGAAAACATTTCAGTATAAGATTAAGAGTTTCTTTCCCTTCTTTTGAACTCCAGATTATTGCACCGATAGTGACCACCAGAATTACACCGAGTACAATAAGATCAATAACAGTGTTATTTCGTCCAATCATAGTTACAATTTTCGGAATGTATTTTACCAATCCCGGGTAAACTGCTATAAGTGTAATTCCGCCGATAATAATCGGTATATAAAAAGAATTTCTCTGGAATATTTTTTTGAACATTGCACCCATAAAAATTAAGCTTACCACAACCATTACTAATAAAAATCTTGAATCCACCGCCTGATATTGACTTGGTGTAGGTGGTTCAATCTCGGTTTGAGAAGCCCACATAATTGCACCGATAGCAAGAACTATGGCAGCGTGAATAAGAAAAATATACCCCGTTTTTTTCAATACATCTTCATCAGTTAAATACTTTCTGAATATAACCACCATAACAACAGGAACAATTGAAAGAACCGCCATAAGATGCACACCTGTAGAAAGTCCGATTAAGTAAGCAATAAAAATCAAATACTTTTCGTTATCGGGCTGATCTGCTTTTTCATTCCATTGAACCATTAACCAGATTACAAATGCAATAAAAAAGGTTGAGAGTGCATACACTTCTGCTTCAACAGCATTGAACCAGAAAGTATCGCTGAACGCTAAAGAGAGAGCTCCAATTGCTGCGGGAATATATACTGTAAGTGCTTCAAATTTATTTTCGGTAATTTTTTTCTTGTAAAGTTCGATAAGCTTTACTGCAACAAGGTAAAGGAACATAACTGTAAAAGCACTCGATAGAACAGAAATCATATTAACACGTAAGCCGATATTATCCACAAACGGGATCATCGAAAAAATTCTACCAAGTATTAAGAATAGCGGTGTTCCCGGCGGGTGAGGCACCTGAAGCAAATATGAAGTTGCAATAAATTCTCCACAGTCCCAAAAAGAAACCGTGGGCTGCACGGTCATTAAATACACAATTAAACTTACAAGAAATACAACAAATGCGATAATTCGATTTAAAATTTTGTTGCTCATTAAATCACCAAATTATTGATTAGAATTATTTTCTTCTTCGGAAGGTTTTTTGAATAAAAAATCTAAATTCTTTTTCTCGCGGTTGACGTGATATTTTTCATGCAATTCAATTAACCTTTGCATAGAAAGTTTATCCAGATCCTCATCGTCCTTATCTCTCTTTACAAGCATCTTATAATCTTCAAGCTCGTTTGAGTTGAACTTTCTCTCATATTTCTTGAGTATTTCAAAATATCTTTTCTGTTCCCGGAGACTCATTTTATAAATTCATATGTAAAAATTGCGAGCCAAATTAATCAAAAAAACAAAGAATAAAAAACTATATTTGGGCAAATCAAAATCGGAAAATCAAATAATGATAAGTGTTTACAAAGCGAACCCCCCTTTAGTTTCAATTGTAATGCCAACTTTTAATCGTAAGTCCCTGTTGAACAGATCAATCAATTCGGTTATAAATCAAACCTACACGGATTGGGAGTTAGTTATTGTAGATGACGGAAGTTCGGACAATTCATTTGAAATTATTGACGAATATATAAGCAGGTATGAAAATATCCGTTATTTAAGGCACTCGAACCGTAAATCTCCTTTGGCAACAAATGCAGGAATCCTTGCTTCATGCGGTGAATATATTACATTCTTGGGTAGTGATGACGAATATAAACCCGAACACCTTAAACTAAGAGTTGACTATATGAAAAAAAATCCTTCGGTAGATATGATTCACGGCGGGGTTGAAATTATTGGACATCCTTTTGTAAAAGATAAAAATGATCTGTCCAGAGAAATTCACATTTCCGAGTGTGTGGTGGGAGGAACATTTTTCGGCAAACGATCGCTGTTTTTTGAACTGGATGGATTTAGAAATCTTGTTTACAGTGACGACTCTGATTTTTTTGAAAGGGCACAAACAAAATTTAGTATAAGTAAAGTTGAGTATCCTACGTATATTTATTACAGGGACACACCGGATAGTATTTGTACGAATATAAAAGGTTAAGGGACCGCGCAACTCTGCGATCCCTTTA
>JAGXSM010000246.1 GCA_018333725.1 Melioribacter sp.
GATTGGAGTTTATGAAGAAGGAAGTGTATTAAGTTATTTATATTATGGTGTTAGTCATGGTATTTACCCGCCATTAATATTTCTTGGAATAGGTGCGATGACAGATTTTTCTACATTATTATCAAACCCAAGGTTAGTTCTATTAGGTGCAGCTGCACAGCTTGGAATATTCGGTGCATACACTATTGCTTTGTTCCTTGGCTATTTGCCTCAGCAAGCAGCATCAATTGGAATTATTGGCGGTGCAGACGGTCCAACTGCAATCTTTTTATCTGCAAAATTAGCACCTGAGTTAACGGGCGCAATAGCAGTTTCTGCATATTCATACATGGCTCTTGTACCTGTTATTCAACCACCAATTATGAAACTGCTAACAACAAAAAAAGAACGCTTAATAAGAATGAAACCTCCACGCCAGGTTTCTAAATTAGAAAAAGTTTTATTCCCTATTGTTGGATTGATATTAACAACATTTATCACCCCTAGTGCATTACCTCTACTTGGTATGTTGTTCTTCGGAAATATTCTTAAAGAGAGCGGTGTTACAAAACGATTAGCAGATACTGCCAAAGGACCTCTGATTGATATCGTGACAATATTAATCGGTTTAACAGTTGGAGCTTCTACTCAAGCAACAACATTTTTAACCGCAAAATCGGTTGGTATTTTCGTACTCGGTGCTTTCTCATTTATGATAGCAACTACTGGCGGAGTACTTTTTGCTAAATTCATAAATCTCTTTTTAAGTGAGGAGAATAAAATTAATCCTTTAATAGGAAATTCTGGTGTTTCAGCTGTTCCGGATAGCGCAAGGGTATCGCAAGTAGTAGGTTTACAATACGATCCCAAGAATCATCTTCTTATGCATGCAATGGCACCAAATGTTGCCGGTGTAATCGGAAGCGCTGTTGCTGCCGGTATTTTACTCTCATTCTTTATGGGATAATTAATTTAGAATTTATTTGCAAAGGCAATGAACTTTGCAAAGATTAGTAATTGCTAGTAATAAAATATTTCAGAATGAATTAACTTTATGGCACTAAATTTTGCATAATCATTTTATATTCTGGGTAATCTTTGTCGTAATTATTGCAGTATTGTTTTACATCGATCTATATGTGACCGATCATCGAAAAGGTAAAATTGGAATCCGCTCTTCGCTGATATGGAGCGGAATCTGGATTTTAACCGCCCTCGCATTCAACCTGATTATATTTTTATTCCTCGAAGATGGTAAAACAAAAGGTGTTGAATTTCTTGCCGGTTATTTAATTGAAAAATCTCTTTCGGTTGATAACCTCTTTGTATTTATAATGATCTTCAGTGTAATGGGTATTAAGGATGAGAATCAACCTCACGTTCTAAAATGGGGAATTATAAGTGCAATTGTTCTTAGAATAATTTTTATTCTTATAGGTGTAACAATAATTTCTTTATTCCATCCTCTCATTTACATCTTTGGATTAATTCTTCTCTACGCTGCTTACAAGATGGCTTTTATGCCGGAATCCACTATTGATTACAAAAATAATTGGCTTATTAAAATTGCTTCGCGGTATTTTAATATTCTTACTGATTACAATGGATCAAGATTTTTTGTAAGAAGAGATAAAAAAACTTTCGTTACGCAGTTGTTCCCTGCATTGCTGCTTATTGAATCCGCTGATATTGTATTTGCAGTCGATTCTATTCCCGCAGTAATAGCAATTACGCACGATCCGTTTATAATTATCACTTCAAATATTTTTGCTATTTTTGGGTTACGTGCACTCTATTTCGCACTGGCGGGAATTATAGAAGTATTCAGTTATCTAAAATATGGTGTGGCAGTAATACTTGCCTATGTGGGGATTAAGATGATTATTTCCGATCTATATAAAATCCCAACCACTATATCCCTTACAATAATCCTGATATGTATTATAGTATCTATTATAATATCACTGCTTAATTATAAGAAGAATCCTACCACTAAATAATATCTTTGATGACTATGATTAATCTGTTTTCAATTCATAACCTTCGGATCTGGCAACATAAGCTGAGCAAGTAATATCTCCTGTAACATTTAATACCGTTCTGCACATATCCAGCATTCTATCGGCACCAAGAATTATTGCAATTCCTTCAACAGGTACATGAACCATAGCTAATACAATTGCAAGAAGCGGTATTGAACCGGACGGAACTCCCGCAGTTCCAATTGCAGTAAGAACACTCATCAATATTACTATTAATTGAACGCCCAATGATAAATTAACACCAAAGACCTGTGCTAAGAATAAAACGGTTACTCCTTCAAACAATGCGGTTCCGTTCATGTTCATTGTAGCGCCGAGTGGAAGTACAAATCCGGTTATTTGTGGTGGTATTCCAAGGTTAGTCTGAGAAACGGAAATAGTTGTGGGCAATGTTGCACTGCTCGAACTTGTAGAAAAAGCAGTCATCATTACTGTCTGAATTTTTTTGAAAAACAGAACTGGATTATATCGTGCGAAGATTTTTATAAGAACAGAAAATATTCCAAAGAGAAGGATAGTTAAACCGGATAAAACCGTAACCATATACATACCGAGTGCAACAAGCAATTCGAATCCGAAACGGGATGTAACACTGAAAATAAGTGCGGCAACACCAAACGGTGCAAGTTTCATAGCAATATTTATAATTACAATTGTAACATCATTTATTCCGGCAAGTAGTTTAATTACCGGTTCGGCTTTACTTTTATCAATCATTGTTAATGCTATTCCAATCATTAACGAAACAAAAATTAAAGCAAGCATTTCCGGATTTGGTTTGGCAACGGCAGCAAGTGGATTCCTTGGAACAATATTCACTAAAGTTTGAATTCCGAATTCTGTTTTTTCTGATATCTCTTTTATTTGGGATGCCTGTTCACTATAAGATGTAAGCAATTGTGTTTTTGTTTCTCCCTGTAAATAATCTCCCGGCCTAATTGCATTCACTAAAATTAATCCAAGTGTTACAGCTAATGCAGTAACCAGGAAGAAATAGCTTATCGTCTTAAATCCGATTCTTCCAAGTTTCTTTAAATCACCAATTTGAGCAACTCCTAAAGAGAGACTTGCAAACACCAGAGGAATAACCATCATAATTAAAAGGTTAAGAAAGATTTTTCCGAGCGGATCACTTACATATGTCTGAACAATTTTTAGGAACTCAGCATCGGGAAATAAAAAGTTAGATGCTACTCCGGCTACCGCACCTGTTATTAATCCAATAAATATTTTTGAATGCCGACTCATTAGTGACTCCGAGTTATTGCTTTGATTAAGTTACAAGAGTATTTTTTCTCTCTCTAAGATTCATGCTTTTATAAGATTTCCACCGGCAAATATGGTAAAAAAAATTCACTTGGAGAACCGAATCATACATGATTATTTTACATCGTAATTAATTTGTTCCTTAAGTACAGTCGGGTTTTTACATGAAAAAAGTTTTACTGTTACTACTTTTAATCATTTACACAACTATTTTCTCTCAAAGTGGCGAAGAATTATGTTCTGCATCCAAGATAAGTTTTTATGAGAGGTTGGGAAAAAGTTTTGAATTTGCTTATCCCGGTGATTCAAATATTGATATTACCTATTATAAGCTCGACTTAAATATTACCTACTCGCCTCAATATTTGCGTGGTGTTGTTACTGTTAAATGCAAATCTTCGGTGGTTCAAATTAACTCTCTATTTCTCGATCTCTGGAGTGGTTTTAAAGTAAATTCAGTTAAAACCGGTAATCAGCAGCTTTCCTTTTCACTTACAAGTGATAATAAACTTAGTATTAATCTTGGCAGACCCTACCAGCTAAATGAAGAATTTATTTTAGTAATTGATTATGAAGGTAAACCAAATACGAGCGGTGGAATTGGCGGAAGTTTTGTTTTTAATGTTACTCCCGCCGGACAGCCGGTTATATGGACATTATCACAACCATATGGTTCACAAGACTGGTGGCCTTCTAAAGACACTCCGGCAGACAAAGCCGATTCAAGTGACGTTTGGATTACAGCTCCTTCCAGCTTTGTTTCAGTTTCCAATGGTACACTAATAGAAACAAGAAACAATGGTAACGGTACACTCACATACAAGTGGAAGAACAATTACCCGATTGCCAATTATTTAATTTCTATTGCAATGTCCAACTACTATTTGTATCAGACTCAATTTGAGTATGAACCGGGTAAAACTTTTTCTATTACACATTATGTTTATCCTGAATCGTATGCATCTCAAAAAGCTAACCTCGATAGAACCAATGATATGATTAGAATTTATTCCGAGATGTTCGGTCCCTATCCCTATCCAAAGGAAAAATACGGACACGCCCAGTGCGGATTCGGCGGAGGGATGGAACACCAGACGATTTCTTCTATGGGCGTATTTTCCGAATCACTTATAGCACACGAATTAGCACATCAATGGTTCGGTGATAAAGTTACATGTAAGGATTGGCAGAATATCTGGCTTAATGAGGGATTCGCAACTTACTCGGATAAACTTTATCACCAGAAAAAATACGGTGATGTAACTTTTTTAAGCCAGATGAATTCGGTCATGTCTTCAGCAAAAACCGCGAGCGGAACTATTTACGTTCAGAACATTAATAGCGTTAGCGAAATTTTCAGCCCGTCAAGATCCTACAATAAAGGAGCTACTGTTCTTCATATGCTTCGAGGTATAATTGGTGATGATAATTTTTTCCGGACTTTAAAAGAATATCTTGCTGAACCCGGTCTGTCATATAACGTAGCAGTAACTCAGGATTTTCAAAGAATTGCAGAAAGAGTCTCAGGACAAAATTTGAATTACTTTTTCCAGCAATGGATTTATGGTGCTGGCTACCCAAAATATACCTTTGGATGGAGAGCAGAACAGGTTACCGGAAATTCATATAACCTGATCGTTAGAGTTAAGCAGCAATCTAATTCCAATCCGTTATTCTTTACAATGCCGCTACAAATTTATTATTCAACTCCATTCGAAACGAAAACTATAACCGTATTTAACGATCAACAGGAACAGGGCTGGGTAATTCCTGTTAATGGTAATCCTAATTCAGTTTTATTAGATCCTAACAACTGGATATTGAAAGATATAGTTGGTTATACATCGTTAGCAGAAGAAGTTCTACCGGAAAAATTTCAACTATTTCAGAATTATCCGAATCCGTTTAATCCAATTACGGTTATCAGTTATCAGTTATCGGTCGGCAGTCATATAAAATTAAAAATTTACGATGCATTGGGGACAGAAGTTGCAACACTTGTTGATGAGTATCAACAACCCGGAAGCTATAAATACGAATGGAGAATTGACTCGCGTGGACTCCCTTCAAGCGAGGCAAGAAATGGAGAATTGACAAGCGGAATATATTTTTACAAACTTACTGCCGTAAATTTTTCACAAACAAAAAAAATGATTTATTTAAAGTAATGCTACCATCTTTCAACGGAGAATTTATCTATCAAATTATTTCAAAAAATTTCGATAATTCATTAACTTGCTGCTCGTAATATGTCAATTCATACAAAAAAAATAATGAGCAGATCATTTTTAATCATAATACTGTTTCTTTCAATTTCACAAAACATTATAGGTGAAAAATTGTTCGTAACAGAGAAAAGGACTGTTGTATATCAACCCGATACAACTGAATTTATTAAACGTTATAAAGAGCTTGATAAATACTATTCTGATAAAAGACTCGGTTCCTTTGTTGAAAACGGCAAAACTTATTTTAGATTATTCGCTCCATCTGCAGAGAGTATTCGGCTTTGTACTTTTGAAAAACCCGAGGATAAAAAGTGTAAAGAATTTTTTATGCTAAAGGATAATGACGGAGTATGGGAAGCTGAACTTGATGGTGAGCTATATGGATTATTCTACGGGTATAAAGTTTATCACAAAGACGAAGATTTCAGCAATACTAATAAACCAATTTGTGTTGATCCGTATTCAAAAGCAGTTGCAACAAAAACAACTTATTTAAATCCCAGACGTTCAATCGTTGTTAAAAATTTACCATATGACTGGCAAGGTACATCGTGGTTACAATTTGATTGGCGCGATTTAATTATATATGAAATGCATGTAAGAGATATGACCGCTCATAAATCTTCCGGGGTAAAAAAACGAGGTACATATCAAGGATTAATTGAAAAGGGAAAGAAAGGCGGAATTGATTATATAAAAACACTTGGTGTTAACGCAGTGGAAATTTTACCGGCTCAGGAGTTTGGTTATTGCGAAATTCCTTATAGAGATTCCATAGAAGGAAAATTCAACACGTGGAATCCTTACGAAAGAAACCACTGGGGATATATGACCGGAGCTTTCTTTGCACCGGCATCTTATTATAGCGAACGTTGGAAAAACTTCAAATGGGATGAATGGATTGGTAAAGATGGAAGGCAGATTACAGATTTTAAGGATATGGTAAAGGCATTTCATAATGAAGGTATTGCAGTAATTATGGATGTTGTATATAACCACCTTTCGGAATATGAAATAGGCAACCTCAAACAAATTGATAAGGAATATTATTTCAGACTTGATAGCAAAGGTAATTATATTTCTCAAAGCTGGTGCGGTAACGATCTTAAAACAGAACGCCCAATGGTAAGACGGTTAATTGTTGAAAGCATTTTACACTGGATGAAAGAATATAAAGTTGACGGGTTCCGTTTTGATTTAAGTACTCTCATCGATTGGAGAACAATTGAGGAGATACGTGAACGCGCCATTCAGATCAATCCGAATGTTATTCTAATAGGTGAAGCATGGGGCGGCGGCGGTTACTCGCCCGATGGATTTTCTAAAAGAGGTTATGCTGCTTGGAACGACCAGATTAGAAATGGAATTAAAGGCGAAAATCCTTTTAACGGATTAGGATGGATCTTTGGCGAATGGTTCAACAATAATTCAGTTAAACGTATTAAAAGTTATGTTAAAGGAACATTGGTGCGCGATACACTTGGACTCTTCCAGAAAAAAGAGCACTCAATAAATTATCTCGAGGCGCACGATGGATATACTTTGGGTGATTTTATAAGAATCGGCAGCAGAGAAGTTAATCCTGAAGAGAAAATTAAAAATGTGGATAAGCATGTTAAACTTACTCCGCTTCAGACAAAGTTAAATAAGCTTGGCGCATTGTTTATGCTTACTGCTCAGGGTGTTCCGATGATTCACTCCGGTCAGGAATTTGCCAGGTCTAAAGTAATTCCTCATAATATTCGTGTAAACGATCCTGAAAGAGGAAGGATGGATCATAATTCCTACAATAAGGATAACGAAACAAATTATATCAACTACAAACATTTTGAAACAAACATAGACCTGTTCAATTATTACAAGGGGTTAATAGAGCTTAGAAAAAAACACCGGGCATTTTCCAGAGCAGACTATAATGATATTTCTTTTCTGGAACATCCCTTAAGTAAATTTGGTCTGGCTTATTCTTTAATTTATGGAGAAGAAGTTTTTATTGTTCTTCTAAATGCCAATAAAAATTTGGAATTGGAGTTTCCATTACCAGAGGGGAAATGGGAAGTTTTAGTTGATAAAAATAATTCGGGAATCAAACCATTACGTGATGTAGAAAATGTAATTAAAGTTGAATCGACAACAGGTATGGTAATTAGAAAGAAGAATTAATAGAGGTTTAACTGAAGACCGCCTTACGTAAAGCCATTTGAATAGCGTTCTTAAAGTCGCTAAGATTTACTGGTTTCTGAAAAATATATTCAATTCCAAGCTCTTTATATTCACTCACAACGACATCATTAATATCACTCGAAAGAATAATAACCGGTGGTTTATATCTAAGGTCGGTTACATTCAATTGTCTTACAAGATCATATCCAGTCATAACCGGCATTTTATGATCGGAAATAACAAGTACAGGAGAGCTTTGTTTAATAAGATCCAATGCAACTTTTCCGTTTTCTGCTTCAATTATATTGTATTGAGGAATAAGATTTTTAATAAGTTTTGAATATAAAAGCCGGTCAGTTTTAATATCATCCACAAGTAAGATATTAGTTGATGCAATAGGTATAGTAAAATAAAATTTTGAACCCTTTCCTACTTCACTTTCAACCCATATATCACCGCCGTGTTTTCTTACAATATCAGCAACTAAAGAAAGACCAAGTCCGCTCCCCTTTTCTCCGGCTGTACCGGGTGTTGTAAACTTGGCATCAACCTTAAAAAGTTTTGTTATATCTTCATTCTTCATACCAACGCCGCTATCTTCAACAGAAAATTTAACGTGCCGCTTTTCTATATCAACCAGAGCATTTAGTATAATATGCCCATCTGGGTTTGTGAATTTAATAGCGTTGGAAATAAGATTATTAAAAACTTGCAGAATTAACCCTTCATCGGCATGAATGAAAAAGTCCCTATCAAGATTAGAAACTAATTCAATTTTCTTTTGTAATGCTGCACCGGATAAAATTTGTATCGATTTTTCAATAACCGATTTGGCATTAATTCTTTCCGGCTCAAATTTTATTTTACCGGTTTGAAGCCGTGTATAATCTAAAAGTGAATTAACAAGTCCAAGCATGCTCTTGGCTGATTCCTGAATATACCTTACATACTGCTCGCGTTTTTCGTCTGTAATATCCGGATCATCCGATAACAGGAAATCGGTGAATCCCAGTATTGAACTGAATGGCGTTCTTAAATCGTGCGAAATAATTGAAATGAATCGATCTTTAGCTTCATTAAGTTCCTTCAGTTCAGATGCAGACTTTTTAAGCTCTTCCTCGGCACGTTTGGAAATTGTATTATCAATTACAACGCCGAATACTTTCTGAATTTCGCCCTTATTATTTCTTTTAACGGTAACTTTATTTTCAATCCAGATGATATTTCCAAGCGCATCGATAATTCTATATTCAAACACTTCGAAATTACGGGAGCTATCATTATACAAATTATGCAACCTTGTCACCGTACTTTCAAAATCATCGGGATAAATTATTCTCTGCCATTTTTCCTCTTCACCTAAAAACTCTTCAGCACCGTAACCGGTTATTTGTTTTATTGCCGGAGTATAGAAAACGGTCTGAAGCTTCCCTTCCTCAAGTTCAACCGTATAAAAACTCTCTTTAATATTTTCCGAAATACTTCTATATCTCTCTTCCGATATCTGTAATGCTTCCTGTGCTTTCTTTTCCTCTGTAATATCTCTTAACACCCAGACAATAAATTTTTCATCATTTGTTTCGTAGAATGAAACAGAATTTTCAAGTTCAACTAAAGAATCATTTCTTCTTCTTCCCTTAAAATCGTAACGTGCCGGTGAATCACTTCCCTCTTCGGCATTTAAAATATATCTGCTTACTTTAAGAATATCATCCTTGTCAACAAAATCGAGAGGATCCTGGCCGATAATTTCGCTGGCGCTTCTATAACCGAACATCCGGACAAATGAATCGTTAACTAGAACAAACTTCTTTTTGCTTATGAGTGCAATTCCATCGTGCGATGCTTCAAAAATAGATCTTATTAATAATAAATCTTTTTCCGATTCTTTCTTCAGCGTAATATCTGTAAGTATAACACTGAAGTATTGAATCGAATTATTAACGTCATACGCTGCTGAAAAACTTGCGAGCACATAGATTCTTTGGCGTTTTTTATTTATTAATGGCAATTCTAATGATTGCGAACTGTATGAAGTCAGCTCATTTACATCAAACCGGTATTGATTCAGGTACGAAGTATCAACAAGATCTCCAAAATTCATTCTGGTGAGTTCTTCAATAGTAAATTCAAACGACTCAATGAAATATGGATTTGCATAAGTAATCTTTCCGTAAAGATCGAGAATACAAATATATTCATGAGAATTAATGACAATATTTCTAAATTTTTCTTCTGACTGCCTTAATTCCTTTTCACTTTTAACCTTGTGTGTTACATTAGAACATAGCATGTAATAATTTTCTTCAGAATCTTCTTCAACTATTCCGATCTTTACAGTAAAATATTCTGCCACGCTTTCATCAGCGCCAATTTTTAATTCACCTTCCCAGAATTTATTCTCTTTCAACTTATCGAGCATACTTTCAAAATAAGGGAGATCAATCTGATGGAATATTTTACCTATAAATTTTCCGTAAACCTCGCTACGTGTTAATCCGAATAATTTTGCTGACGATTCATTCCAGAAAAATATTCTTCCTTCTTTATCAAAGCCGATCACACCGTCAAGAACCTTTGCGGTAATCTGCTGATACTTTCTAAGCTCCTTAATTTCCTCGTCATTAATAGTAACAGTATCAGATTCTTTAGTTATATCTTTTACAAGTACAATAACAAGCTCGGCTTTCGATCCTTCTTCAATTATCGGGATTAATGTAAGGTTTGCTCTGTGTTCGGTGTTGGCTTTTATAAATGGTAATTCCGTCCAGATAGTTTTGTTTGATGAAACAACCGTTTCCAGAAGTTTCTTGAATAGAATTCCCGAGAGTTTTTGCAGGTGTTTATTCCCCCTGGAAATTTCAGGTTCAAAAAGAAATGAGAAATCATCAAAACCTTTAGGAGAGCTTAACTTAATCACTCCGTCTTTATCAACAAACAAATAACTATCGCTTACAAGGTTGAGAAAGTTTTGAAAACTATGTGAGTGAATATATGCGATTTCCTCTTTAGAAGGATTGATTTTAACATCCTCAACAATAATAACTCCGCCGTTAAACTTTCCTTCCAATAAAATCGGAACACATTTAACAATAATAGAAATTTTAACACCCGAAATAGTTCTTGCTTTATCAAGTTCTTTTTCAAATGCACTTCCGTCTCGTAACTCGTTAAGATCTTTTCTTAAATCAACTTCTTCGAAGAGACGGTATTCATAAATACTCTTGCCTAAAATATCCGATGGCTTTCCGTTAATTACACCGCTGAAATGGAAAAAGTTATTATTAACAAACTTAACCAGGAACTCATTGTTGAATACCAGTATTCCGATAGGAGCAGTTTCTAAAATACTGCGGTAAAGAGAATCGGATTTTGAAAAGTCGAATGTCTTATCTATTAAAGAATTCATTAATGAATTACCCGGAAGAAATTTGAAATCAATTTATAAAAATGATAAAATAAAATATAGAATGACGTAACGAATTTATTAAATGGAACATTACAATTGTAAATAGATTTTTTTAAGTATTTTATCCGTTGCGCCGGTATTCTGTTTTACAAACTCTGCGCTTATTTTTCCCATTCCGGTTCTATATTCATCATCAGTAAATAATTTTCTTAATGCGCGGTAAGCTTCATTCTTATTACGGATAACAAGTGCGCCCCCAAGGGAAACAAGAGCATTAGCTTCTCTGCTGTTCTCAATTTTAGGACCGAATAGCACCGGGATTCCATATACTGCTGGTTCAAGAACATTATGAATCCCCTGCTTAAAACTTCCGCCTACATAAGCCGCATCAGCATAAGTGTATAGTGTAAGTAAAATACCAATAGAATCGATAATTATTACACGTTCATTGTTATAATTATTCATGAAAGAAAATCTTATTGAGCTGTAATAATTAAACAAAGTATTTTCAATTCGTTCCAGATGTGGAATTGTCGGTTCATGCGGAACAATAATAGTAATTACAGATTGATCGTATTCCATAAGTTTCATTAGAGCCGGCAGCATAACGTCCTCATCGTTCTCCCATGAGCTGCCCAGAACAAAAACTTTCTTGCCGTCAAAAAAATTCTCCTTAAACAGTTTTTTCGATTTTGCATCAATGCTCTTAGTAAATACACGATCGAACCTGGTATCACCAATAATTTCAATTTTGCTGTCATGGATTCCAAAATCTTTGAAATTAGCCGCATCCTCTTCAGATACAGTTAGAACACCGGTTATATTTGAGAAAAGCGATTTATGAAAATCGAAAATAAGCGGGAGTTTCCGCTTTGTTTGTGAACGCATCGTAGCATCAACAATGAAATAAGGTGTTTTCTTTTTATCGAGTCTCCATATCATGTTCGGCCAGATATCATAACGCATAAATATTGCAATATTGGGTCTAACATAGTTTAAGAAACGTTCCGTTAAAATCGGTGTATCGATTGGAATGTAAGAAATAATCTCTGCAAACGGATACTTAAGGGAATTGCGGTAACCCGAAGGTGAAAAAAATGTAATTATAATATTTACATCCATTTCACTTTTTATTTTTTCGATAATCGGTTTTGCCTGTTCAAATTCACCCATCGATGCAGAATGGAACCAAATCATTTTCTTTTTACGGTCGATACCCGCAAGGTTAATTATAAGATTCTCAAATAATTTTTTTCTATCCTGTAAACCGATCCTTATTTTGGAATTGAATAATGAAAAGAAATAAATAAATATTTTTGCCGGAGGTATTACAAAAAGGTTATAAAACAAATACCAGATATTCTTCATAGTTTAGAGAGAAATTGTGTTACATTTTCCAATACAATTTGGGGAGTAATCTCTTTCATACATTTGAAATGTTTTTTAGGACAATTACTCCTACCGATATGACTGCATGGTTTGCAAGATAGTGATTTATTTTCTAAGATTAAATTTGGCACACCGTAAGGACTGAATCCGAATTCTCTAACCGATGAACCGAATATTGCAATAACCGGAACACCAACCGAAGCAGCAACGTGCATTAAACCGGAATCATTACAAATAACAAGTTTACAGTTCCTTATTTCAGAAGCTGTTTTTAAAAGATCATTATCATTGCTCACATTAATTGAACCGTTAACCTGGGATGTTATCAATTCGCAGATTTCTTTATCATCCTTTCCGCCAAAGACTAATATTTCATAACCCTTACTAAACAGCTCGTTGCCTAATTCAATAAAATATTCCGATGGCCAGCGTTTTGTAAAATGTTTTGAACCGGGGCACAATCCTATGTAATTCTTTTGGGGAGGTAAACCCGAACTAATATTTTGCGGAGTGTGAAGCTCAAGACCATGTTTATCAAGTTTTAATCCAGGGATCGATTCACAATACCTTTCTGTTATCGATTTAATCTCTTTATAACGATTGATTTTAAATCTAACAAGAAGATATTTATCCCACGTAGGTTTCTTGTATGAATATGTACTTAGGTTTAAGGAGCTAACAATAAGTCTGGACCGAATATTATTCTGTAGGTCAACAATAAAATCATATTTATTCCCCTTAAGTACTTTAATTAGGAATTTACTTTTTTCGGATCTAGATAATGCATAGACAACATTAATATTAGGATTAAATTTGACAGCATCAACGTACTCTTCTCTAACAAGGAAGTCGACAGAAGCCTCGGGGAAATGTTTTTTTATAGCTCTTATAACCGGTGTTGTAAGAAGAACATCACCCAGCGAACTGAGTCGGATTATTAAAATTCGATTAATATTTCCCGGTTTCAAGCTCTATTCGAAATAATTTATATGCAAATCTAACCAAATAAAAAAATGCCTTCCACTATAAGTTATTTGTCTGGTAAAAAAATCTTGGTTATTTTTGATCCGGATTAAAACAAAAACGGTAGAATTTATGACAACTTTAGCCGCTCCATTAACGAAGCAATACCCTGATAATTCGCTTGAAAAAAAAGCTTATGATATTGCAGAAAAATTTAAGGATTATATGCCATTGATGAACGACAGGAACAGGTTGGGATTCAACTTATATAGATACTTAAAAGGTGAAGGCGATACACCGGAAGTAATTATCCGCACCGCCCGTTTTACATTAAACGGAATTACAAAGGATGAACTTGCTGCTAAATTGAATGACGAGATTGCAAAGTTAAAAGAAGAATTGAAAGGTTAGAACTACCATCCGAGAGTTCTAACCCCTGATTTTAATTAGTGACCTTCAGCATCAGCAAGAAACTTT
>JAGXSM010000247.1 GCA_018333725.1 Melioribacter sp.
CTTCTGGCGGAATGTATCGTTCATATTCTGTTGTTCAAGGTATCGATCAGTTTCTTCCGGTTGACGTTTATACTGCCGGTTGTCCGCCGCGTCCGGAAAACTTGATTAACGCCGTAATGACAATTCAAAAGAAAATATCTAAAACCAGGGCAAGAGATTTTCAGGATCAGCCAATGATAAATCCTGTAATTTCAAATAACTGATATGGAAATGAAAGAAACTATTGTTGAAAAATTAAAAAAGAATTTTGGAGATACTGTTCAGGATGTTACTGATTTCAGAAACGAACTTTCAATTACTATTGCAAGTAATAAAATAGTTGATGTTGCTAAATTTCTTAAAGAAGATCCCGAACTTGAATTTGTGATGTGTAAAGATGTTACAGCTATTGATTGGGCTACGCGTAAAAACAGATTTACAGTTGTCTATCATGTCTATTCGTTTAAGAACAATTATTTTTTACGTTTAAAATCTAATATTGTTGAAGAAACTCCGGTGATTGATTCTGTTACATCTATATGGCCAAGTGCTAACTGGTACGAAAGAGAAACATTCGATATGTATGGAATTGTTTTCAACAATCATCCGGATTTAAGAAGAATGTATATGCCGGAAGGATTTCAGTATCATCCATTAAGAAAAGATTTCCCGGTGTTAGGAATACCCGGTTCATTACCATTACCAGAAAAAATTTAATTTATGGTACAAAGATCTACGATATATTCCGACGAAAAACTTATCAAGAAACTCCTTGAAGATAAAGACCTTACTATTGAAGATGCTCTTGATAATGAGATGGTTATTAACATGGGTCCTCAACACCCGGCTACCCATGGAGTTCTGAGATTAGTACTTAGATTGGATGGTGAAACAGTTCTTTCTGCCCTTCCTGAACTCGGTTATCTGCATCGCGGATATGAAAAGATGGCTGAGGATATGAGTTATATAGAGTTCATTCCTCATACAGACCGTCTTGATTATACCGGCACAATGTGTAATAATGTAGCTTATGTTCTTGCCGTTGAAAAGCTATTGGGTATTGAAGCCCCTAAACGTGCTCAGTATATACGAATGATGATTGCAGAGTTATCACGTCTTACCGCCCACATGGTTGCAATCGGTACTTATGCAATGGATGTTGGTGCAGTTACGATGGTAATGTGGACCTTCAGAGAGCGTGAAAAGATTCAGGAAATATTCGACCGTCTTGCCGGTGCAAGATTTACTACAAGTTATACCAGAATTGGCGGTGTTGCTTCGGATGCAGATTCTGTAACAATCAAAATGGTACGCGATTTTCTGGATCAATTCCATTCCGCTCTTGATGAAATGGATAAACTACTACTTGGTAATAAAATTTTTATTGATAGATTGGAAGGTATTGGTGTACTTTCTAAAGAAGATGCTATCGCTCTCGGTATAACCGGACCTAATCTTCGTGCTTCCGGTGTTGCTTATGATATAAGAAGAGCAAAACCATATCTATTTTATAACGAAATGGATTTTAATATTCCTACTTACACAGATGGAGATTGCCTTGCAAGATACTGGTTAAGAGGCGATGAAGTAAGGGAAAGTGTTAAAATTCTCTATCAGATTTTAGATAAGCTGCCTCAAGGGGAAATTTTAGCAAACGAACCGAAACATACACTTGCCCATAAAGCTGAGATTTATACTAAGATGGAAGAACTGATTCACGATTTTATGATTATTAATTATGGAATCAATCCACCAGTTGGCGATGTATTTTTCTCTGCAGAAAACCCGAAAGGGGAATTAGGATTTTATATTGTTAGTAACGGTTCGGGTCATCCATGGAAAATGAAGATCAGATCTCCCTCGTTCTGTAATCTTCAATCAATTGCTCAGCTCTGTAAAGGGGCCATGATTTCAGATGTTATTGCTATTATCGGAAGTTTAGACCCTGTAATGGGAGAAGCAGATAAGTAGGAAAGAGCAAGAATAAGAGCAAGTGTAAGGTTAATAGAAATATTTAATTAAATCCAGATAAGTATTATGACATTCAAATTAACTGAAGAAAATTTAGCTCGTATAGAAAAAGCTCGTAAGAAATATCCTACTGCTCTTGCAGCAGTTATGGATACAGTTTACATAGCTCAGGAACAGAATGGATATATCAGTACTGAGGTAATGGAAGAAATTGCTAATGTTCTTGGTATAGATAAGGTAAATGTTCTTAGTGTTGTTACATTCTATACTATGTATCATACAAAACCGATGGGTAAATATCATGTTCAGGTCTGCACAAATGTTTCATGTATGCTGCGGGGTTCTTATGAAATTTGGGATAGAGTAAAAGAAAAATTAGATATTGATAATATGCAGGTAAGTGCTGATGGAAAATTTTCACTTGAAGAAGTTGAGTGTATGGGTGCTTGCGGTTATGCTCCAATGATTGCGATAAATGAAGATTATTACGAAAACCTAACTAAAGAAAAAGTTGAAGAAATTCTGGAATCCTTAAAATAATGGAAAGAATTGTTCTACCCGGAATACCGAATCTAAATCAATTAGAAGTTTATCTTTCTAACGGCGGATTTGAAGCTGCAAAAAAAGCATTCAGTCAGACTCCCGATGATGTTATTGATCAGGTTAAAAAATCAGGTTTACGCGGAAGAGGCGGTGCTGCATTTCTAACCGGATTGAAATGGAGCTTTATGCCCAAAACAACCAATCTGCCTAAGTACCTTTGCATCAATGGAGATGAAAGTGAACCGGGATCGTTTAAAGATAGACAGGTTTTTGAGGATAACCCGTTCCAGCTTATTGAGGGTGTTATAATCACATGCTATGCTATCGGTGCTAAGGTTGCGTATTTATATATCCGCGGAGAATATCATAAGTGGATTAAGCTGATGCAGAATGCCATAGATACAGCGTATGAACTTGGTTATCTTGGCGAAAAAATGAAATCGAAATTTGGTACTGACTTCAGCAGCGACTTATATATTCATAAAGGTGCCGGTGCTTACATTTGCGGAGAAGAATCCTCATTAATGAATTCTATTGAAGGTCATCGTGGTTATCCACGCGTTAAACCTCCTTTCCCGGCTCAAAAAGGTTTATGGGGTTGCCCAACAACAATTAACAACGTTGAAACAATAGCAAATGTAGCACCGATAATTTCCAAAGGATGGGAATGGTTCTCTAAAATGGGTGCAGCAAAGCATCCCGGTACATTGCTATACGGAATAAGCGGTCATGTTAATAAACCGGGTGTTTACGAATATCCTACAGGAATGCTTTTAACGGAATTGATTTATGATGTTGCAGGTGGGGTTCCGGGAAACAAAAAAATAAAATGTGTTATACCGGGCGGTTCTTCTATGCCTCCATTACGCGGGGATAAGCTTGAAGGCGTAAGGATGGATGCTGAATCGTTAAAGGAAGTTGGTTCTGCAGTAGGTACTGCCGGTATTATGGTAATGGATGAAGATACAAATCTATTAAAAGTTTTAATCCGTATAGCCCATTTTTATCATCATGAAAGCTGCGGACAGTGTACTCCATGTCGCGAAGGAACCGGATGGATGGAAAAAACACTCCACAGAATTTTAGAAGGGCATGGAACATCGAAGGATCTCGATTTACTTATAAGTGTTGCAAATAATATTGAAGGGAATACAATCTGTGCATTAGGTGATGCTGCTGCCTGGCCGGTTAAATTTATGATTGAAAGATTCAGAGACGAATTTGAAAATTATGTTAAGAAGGATGTTACTATTCCGGTACCTAATAAAGTTCACTCGATGAGACAAACTGCCGTTCCGCTTGCCGACATACAAAAGTAAGCATTACAATATTGGTAAAAAAAAAGCCCCATTAAGGGGCTTTTTTATTGTCTGCTAATTAGTCGTCGCAGAATAAGTCATTTATTTTGAACAAAGCTAAAAGATTGTTCATTTAGTTTTGGGAATAAGAGAAAATATTTTTATTTAATTCGAATATCCAGCCATTTCAAAATTGGCAAAAAGAAAACTGCGTAGAGTTTTCTTAAATTAAATCCACAAGCAGCCAAGACAGCATTAATATGATCGCCATCTTTGCCTTTCAGTAAAATTGTACTAGTCATTATTTAATCTGACAACTCCTGTTGTTAGTTAAGCATTAACTGCAAGATTATAACCAAGCATTTTGTCTTCAGCAAGATGCTTGGTTTGTAAAAATGTTTGCATAGGTGTTTTACCATCACAGTGTTTTCCAGTGTGAGGTCGTTCTTCATTGTAACTTTTAATCCAAAGATCTGGAACTCCTCATCAATCAAAAATTCAGGAAAGAAATTAAACAGGAAAAATACAGCTTTGAATTTGCCGGTAATGGTATCGAAGCGCTTAATAAATTAATTGCCGATAACAAAATTGAACTCGTTCTCACTGATATCAATATGCCCGAAATGGACGGTCTTTCTCTTCTTTCGAAAATTAAAGAATTGAATAATCAGCTTCTGCACTCGGTAATTGTATCTGCCTATGGTGATATTATAAATATCCGGACTGCAATGAACGGTGGTGCATTCGATTTTGTTGTTAAACCGATCGATTTTAATGATCTCGAGATTACTATTAATAAAGCATTGGGCAATCTTGCATCATTTAAAAAAGCTCTTAAGACAAGAGATGAATTAATTACCGTGCGTAAAGAACTTGATGAAACAAGGACGCTGCAATTATCAATGCTTCCTAATACAATTCCGCAAAGAGAGGGACTTAATATTTCTGCATTTATGAAAACTGCAAGCGAGGTGGGAGGAGATTATTACGACTTCTCTGATAAAAACGACGGTTCACTGAATATTGCAGTCGGGGATGCAACCGGACATGGAATGAAAGCAGGAATTATGGTTTCAATTATGAAAACTCTTTTTATTACAAATTCCTCGCATCATGATCTTGAAGAATTCTTCAAACTTGCCAATGATGCAATTAAATCATTAAATCTTGGTCGTATGATGGTTGCATTTGCAATGGTTAATTTCAAAGGTAATAAAGTACAGGTTCTAAACGCTGGAATGCCTCCAATTTTTTTCTATAAAAGTGCTGCTAAAGAGGTAATTGAAATTGGGAGTCATAACCTTCCTTTAGGTGCTGTACATAATAGTAATTACTCGGCTGAAGAATTTGAAATAAATAGTGATGATGTATTACTGATGCTTAGTGATGGATTTCCGGAGGTTCAAAATGATAAGAATGAACAATTCGGGTACAAAAGATTTACCGATACTTTTTTGCAAATTGGAAATAAAAACTCTGATGATATTATTAGTATACTAAAAAATGAAGTTTCGAACTGGCTTGGTAATAATGAACTTGAAGATGATGTTACTTTTGTTGTAATCAAAAAAAAATAAACTTAGTTCATTAAAAAATTCGTCTATCAATAAAAAATAAATAGGGAGTCAAAATGAAATTCAGTACAAACGAATTATATAATGCAGTAGTAATTTCTTTTACCGGAAAATTAATGGGCGGTCCTGAAGCAGTTGATTTTCATAATAAAATTGAAGATTACCTTAAGTCCGCGAAGAAAAACGTTATTCTGGAAATGACTAATGTTAAATATGTAAATAGTTCCGGAATCGGTAACATCATTAGAGCTTTCAGTACAGTTAAGGATGCCGGAGGTAAATTGAAGTTAGCTGGGGTTACTGACAAGGTTGAAGGAGTTCTTTCAATTACAAAACTGCTAAGTATATTTGAACTCTATAATTCAGTTGATGAAGCTGCGAAGAGTTTTAATTAGTTTTCGATATAAAACCATTTTATAAAAAAGTTTTTGAATTCTATTTGTCTTTTCAAGAGAGAGATTCTACAAAGGGATGCCTTCGGTAGAACTCGCGATACCCTTTTACAGAGTATGGCATTTTAGTCTGTCCCGACTTTCTCGGGACAAGATCTCGTTCCGTCCCATTACTGGAAAGGAGCGGACAGACCGTTTGTTTCGGATTGTTGTATTAAAAGAATGTGAATAAATTTTCTTCCATTAGTAGATTTCAACCACTTTTCTCTTTTCATAGATTCAGCCCGTGACTCAAAACTTTCTGAGTAAATGATTTTCCATGGTTTGTAAGCTTTAGTGGATTTTACTTTTCCAGAGTTATGATACTCCAATCGATTAGAAAGATTGTTTGTCTGTTCTACGTAAGTTCTGTTGAAAGAAGGGGAATATAAGATGTATGTGTAAAACATCTTGTTATTAGAAATGTTGCGGAGAGGGCGAGATTCGAACTCGCGGTACCGGTTTACCCAGTACGACGGTTTAGCAAACCGTTGCCTTCAGCCACTCGGCCACCTCTCCATGCGCTGAAAATCAAAATTTTGTGGCGCTAATATAATCATCACCGAGTTAAAATAAAAATTTATAACTCAACTTTACATTTCTACCGGGCATTAATCCAAAGTCTTTTATGGAAGAAAGATGATCGCGGTAGCTCTGATTAAACAAATTATCAGCTCTTAGATTTACTATATGATAGCTTTTCCCACTTAATATTTTTGTCCCCAAATACAAATCTACTAGCCCATATCCCTTAGTTGGTTCTTCAAAATCAGCAACATTATTCTGATCAGCAACAAATTTCCAATTAAGTCCGAACCAGTAATCGTCATCAGCGTATCTTGGTTCAATCGAAAATCTGAAAGGAGGCATCTGGGGAAGTGGTGTTGAATTGAAAACTTGATTCCCCCTTACATAATCCATAATTGCTGTAATGGATATTTGCCGTGTTATTTCGTACTGAGCTTTCAATTCAAATCCATAAAGTTCTGCTTCTGACTGGCGATATCTATAAACAGGAAATCCATCTCCGGAATTATTAAACGGGGCATTGCTTTGAGGATTGTAAAACAGATCTGTAGGCGCTCTAAATATAAAATCTTTCATCCTGTTATAATACCCGCTCAGTTCAACAAGATGATGATATTTTCTTAAACGGAATCCGAAATCCAATCCGATATTTTTTTCATTAACTAAACTTCTATTACCTATATCAAAAGTACCGGTAGCACCATGAATTGCATATGATGATAATTCTTCAATAGTAGGCGAACGGAATGCATTGGCAACATTAGCAAAAAAAGAAATTTCTTCATTTAAGTTATATACCATTCCCATTGAAGCACTTAAAGAATTATATTCTTTTTCCTCTGAAGGTAATGTTTGTCCTGACATTAATGATTGAGGAATTTTTACAACATTTTTTTCCAACCGTGCGCCAAACTGAAAATTGAATTTACCAAGTTTAAGTTGTTCAACAAAGTAACCGGCAATTCCGAAATAATCTGCATCAGGAGTAAATGCCTCCTCACCTTCAATTATGTAATTCTGATTAAGAATGTAAAATCCAAAAACTCCTTTTAGATTATCTAAGATAGGAGAGTGATTAAATGATAAGTCTGCAGAAAAAGTTTTAAGTCCGAACTCTGTTTCAACCTCTCCCGATTTTTTCAAAATCTCTTTATGATCATAATCCTGGTAACCGGCTTTCAAACTGAAAGAATTTATAAAAGAGTTGATATGAGAACTTTCTACAAGGAATCTGAATTCTTTTTTATTCATTTCAATATCGACCGGATCCGGAGATTCATAATCCTCAGGATTGAAAAATTCCTCTTCGGTTTTAATTGGAATTCCATATTTAGTATTGTAAGAGGAAAAACTTAATCCGCCAAGACCGAAAGACGGGATAAATGAGAAACCGAATTGATAACCGGTTGAGAACTGATCGGAATTTTCTACATCAATACCGTTGCCGCCAATATAATTAGCAGTTTTTCTTCTAAAATAATTTGCATGGAAAGCAAAATCGTTAACACCGTAATGTAAATCGCCACTTCCTGAAAACTCTTTATTTACTGTTGAAGAAGAGATATTTATATCGCCATCAAGCTGATCCGGTATGTAACGCGGAATTGCTTCTGTAATTATATTAATTACACCGCCCAGTGCATTGCTCCCGTATAACAAGCTTGCCGGACCCCGTAAAACTTCCAAACGTTCTGCTGTAGAGCCATCGTTAGAAATTCCATGATCGTCCGATGTATTTGATAAATCTCCCATTCGTAAACCGTTTTCAAGAATTAAAATTCGGTTGTTGCTAAATCCTCTTATTATTGGTCGTGCGGTAGCAATTCCGTTGGAACGGATTGAAATTCCGGGTTGAAAATTTAGAGTATTAGAAATATTGGAACTGCTTCTAATCAATAAATCCAGACTTGAGATTGATAATGTACTTTGTGAAATATCTTTTGTATCAGAGCCGAAAGGATTTCCGGTTACAACAACATCATTCAGATTTACCGTACCCTCTTCCAATTCAACCAGGATGTTATCATCACCGGGCAGAGTAATTTTTTTAACGATTGTTTTATGGCCAATGTAAGAGAACCTGATTGTATAAGTGCCATTTTTAATATTACTGAATTCAAATGTTCCTTCCAGTGATGTTGCAGTACCTATTTTTAATTCATCAATTAAAATGTTTACGCCCAATAATGGAGTTCCATCTTTCTTATCCAGTACCTTACCGGAAATTTTGCTTTGCGCATAAACTGATGTTGATAAAATGAATATTATTAAAAAAATAAATCGCGATAATTTCATAATTCTGTTTCCTCAAATAATTATTAAAAAAATGAGTTAAAGAATTATGAAGAAGGAGGACCTCTTAATCTGAATGAATTGCAAAGAGAGTATTGATAATTATCTGTAAAGCTGAATTCTAAATCAATTGAATGGTAATCAAACCGGAATTGATCTGCCTTTTCAGTTAATGTGGCAGAATAGTTATTGCGAACATAGTCGTTTATTCTACATATGCCGGATTCATCTGAGAAGGGGTCGTGGTGGCTATGTTTATCTCTGGAATCAATAAATTGATTTGAAAATATTTTTAAGTAATGCCAGGTATGAAAATGAACTATGGAAGGAAAAATTATACTAAACTGAATAAAGATTGTTAGTAATGAGATTATTACTAAATATTTTCTTATCAGTTTCATTTAAGCCGATCGTAATTAATTTTTATTGATTATTGGCAGTTCAAATTCTATTTTCCACTGCAAATCTAAAAACAAATTATCTTACATAAAAGTTCGATAAAACGGAGCTTAGTATGAAAGAAAATAAAGGAGAAGTTCACAATCCTTCTCAAGAGGTTATCAATAATGCAAATATTAAAAACTGGGATGAACTGGATAAAAAAGCTAAGAAGGATTATCCGGGATTCTGGTCTTCAATTGCAGAAGAACTTCACTGGTTCAAAAAATGGGATAAAGTAATTGACGATACTGACAAACCATTTTATAAATGGTTCACCGGTGCAAAGACTAATATAGTATATAACTGTCTGGACACACACGTCAAAACTTTCCGAAGAAATAAATTAGCGTTGATCTGGGAAGGTGAAAACGGAGAGAGCAAGACTTTTTCTTATTTCGCTTTGCTCAGGGAAACGTGCAAGTTTGCAAACATATTGAAAAGTCTTGGAGTTAATCGCGGCGATAGAGTAACAATCTATATGGGGCGGACACCGGAAATAATTATGGCGATGCTGGCATGTGCGCGAATTGGAGCGATTCATTCAGTTGTTTATGGCGGTTTTTCGGTTGAATCGTTAGCAGAAAGAATTGAAGATAGTAATTCGAAAGTATTAATTGTATCCGATGGTGCTTATCAGCGTGGTAAGGTAATTCCCTTAAAACAAATTGCAGACGAAGCATTACAAAGATGCGGAACAGTTGAACATGTACTTGTAGTTAAAAGAACAGGTCAGCAGGTAAACATGGAACAGGGTAGAGATATGTGGCTTCATGAACTTATGAATCTCCCAATTGCAACAATGAACTGTGCATTAGAAGTTATGGATGCAGAAGATCCATTGTTTATACTTT
>JAGXSM010000248.1 GCA_018333725.1 Melioribacter sp.
ATCTTTTATTTTCTTTGATTTCATTTTCAGTCGGAGTAATCGGTTTTGTATTTAGTAATTGAAGTCGTTTAACTTTACCGCAAATACAAACCGGGGTTCTTGGCGGACAGACGCATTCCAGACTTTCATACTTAATTCTCTCTTTAACAATTCTATCTTCTAATGAATGATATGATAATACAACCAGCGTTCCGTTTTTATTTAGTAGTGTAACAGCTTTTTCCAAAAAGTTTTTTAGTTCATCCAACTCATTATTAACATAAATGCGAAGAGCTTGAAACACACGGGATAACGTCTTAGATAAAAATCTATCGGGCACTATTCTTTCGATAATATTACGTAATTGTACTGATGATTCGAATTTTTGCTTTGCACGTTCTTCAACTATTAATCGTGCAATTTTTCTTGATAACTTTTCCTCTCCAAATTTCCAGATTATATCAGCTAAATGTTCCTGGGAATAATTATTTAATAGATGCGAAGCCGGATATCCTGCATTTTTATTCATCCTTAGATCTAGGGGTGAATCTTCTCTAAATGTAAAACCCGATTCAATATTATCGAGCTGATAGGAAGAAACCCCAAGATCTACAAAGATGCCGTCAAATTTTTCAATGAACTCAATCTTAGCTATTGTATCGATATCACTAAAACTTGTGTTATAAACTGAAAATCTTTTATCGTCTTTAAATTTCTTTTGGCAAAAACTGAATGCTTCAAAATCTTTATCAGTTGCAACAAGTTTTCCTTTTGAGTGAAGTCTTTTTAATATTTCCGATGAATGTCCGCCAAAACCTACTGTGCCATCGAAATAAATTCCGTCAAAATTCTTGATTAAAAAATCAAGGCTCTCATTTAAGAGAACCGGCACATGTTGATTCATTTCGGTTTTTTCTGCATTACCTGTTTTGCTATTTCCGAAAACGGTTTTGAGTTCTCCCTTTTAAGCGATTCGTATATGTCAGGATTCCATATCTCGATCTTCTTATGCTGTCCAAGAATCAAAACTTCTTTTTCGATCCCGGCAAACTCAAGTAGATTTTTAGGAATTAATAAACGCGATTGAGAATCGAGTTTATCTTCGGCTGCAAGCTCAAGTAATAATCTCTTGAACGCAGACTCATCCGGATCAAAATCATCAAGCTGATCGATTCTTACCAGTACATCCTGTTTCCAATTATCCTGTGGATAAACATCAATGCACCTGAGTAATCCACGAGTAATAATGAAAGTATCGTTTGCTTCCTGATTAACATACTTTCTGAAACGGGATGGAATACTTATTCTTCCCTTGGAATCCACAGAATATTTAAAACTACCTAAAAACATATATCCCCACTTTTTGGGAAAATGAAACACTATTACCCACTTGCATGCAAAATAACTGATTTTATGTGGGATTGTCAAGATTTTTTTTCAAAAAAATTCAAAAAGTGATCTAAAGAATGATAGGACTCAAAAAGAGTTAGGAAGGCTTACAGGAATGTTCGGTTTAATTTAGCTACGGATAAATCTATTTAATAGTATTACAACCAGATGGAGATTGTATGGCGAAGGGAAGAATTATAACTATATTTTGGAGCCACCTATAGGACTCGAACCTACGACCCGCTCATTACGAATGAGCTGCTCTACCAGCTGAGCTAAGGTGGCTTAAGAAAATGTTATCTCAATTTCTTTTTATGACGGTTTTTGCGCAAACGTTTTTTACGTTTGTGTGTAGCCATTTTATGGCGTTTACGTTTTCTGCCACACGGCATATTTACATCCTCCTTTTAATGTGATTTAATTAATTCTTGTGCTCTTTTACCAATTTCACTATTTGGATTAATCTCAACAGCTTTCTTCCACCATTCAATAGCTTCATCATGTTTATTAGAAGCAAGCAATACTATTCCAATATTCAAATGAGCAATTTGATGTTTGGTTTGATACTTTAGCGCTTCTTTCATGTAACGTAATGCATCTTCGTTTTTACCCTGTTCATAATAACATACTCCTAAATCAACAAGTACATCTGCATCCTTAGGATTAGTCTTCAAATAGGTTAAATACTTTTCAATAGCTCTACCTTTGAACCCGGAATCATTAAGAAGATGAGCAAGCTCTAATAGTTTGTTATTATCCGGCTGCTTTTTAATTTCCTCTTCAAGCTGATTAATTCTCTGTAAATATTGTAAATCAACTCCGCGATGAGGATCGTTACTCAAATTCTGATTACCTGATGAAATAGCCGGACTATCAAATACTCCAGCTGAATAAATAATTATCAAACCAATAACGATTAATGCAAAGGTGAAATAGAATACTTTTACCGGTGATATACTTTTAATATTCTTGTCTAAGTCCGAAGAGTTTTTCTTTGTCCCACTTTTCGGTTTAGTAAATTCTATTTTTTCCTTGTCGGCTTTTTTTGAATCTGATTTTACTTTACTCACCCGCACGCCGCATTGAGAACAGAATTTGTCTTCTTTAGAAACCTCTTCACCGCAATTACTGCAATACATTTTTTCTTTGTTTTGATTCATATCTTTTTTACTCAGTAACAGAACTTGATTCTTTCATACCGGCATCAACCGCGCTTTTAAAATCTTTAGAAAATTTAAATACCGGGACAAAATGATCCCCGACATAAACTTTTTCGCCAGTCCTTGGATTTCTGGCATATCTGGCCTTTTTCTTTTTTACCTTATAGCTTCCAAATCCGCGGATTTCAATTCCTTTTCCTTCCCTGAGGGACTGAATAACAGTTGTTAAAAAACCTTCTATAATTGCCTCGGTTTCCAGTTTAGTAAGTCCGGTTCCAAGAGCAACTTTTTCAACTATATCGGCTTTTGTCATTGCTATCCTCTATTTACTTCTATTTTTCAATTTTGAGCGTGGAAAAATATCAATTAAAGGTTTAAAATCCAACCACAAAAGGACTTAGAGGAATTTATACGTATACCATTCCAAGTATTTCTTTTGTTTCATTATAATACAAAGTCTATGATTTGGACTACACAATGCCTGAAAATGCTTAAAATCTGCAGAAAATAACTGGTATGCGGTTTGTATTTATGGTGATAGTTATTAGAGGATAAAATGTCACTGGTTCCAATTATATATACGAGTTTAGCATTGTTCTTCGGATTAATGCTAATTGTAGTTTTGATTTCATATTTATCATTCCGTGCAAGAAAAAATACAAATCCGGTTATAGCAGAAGAAATAAGAAAGCAACGAGCAGTTTGCTATCCTCCAAAAATAATTGTTAATAGAAGTCAGAATAAACAATATATTCCAGTTCCAAGATTCGAAAACTCAAGGAGAAATATTACTGTAAACCAATCAGAACCCATTGTACTTCCTTATAACTATTTTCAAAAAGAACAGGATGTGAGTAATAATAATCCAAGAATAACAGAGAGAGAAATTAAAATTAATAATGAGCGCAGAAAAAATGGAAATACATTTTACAACGGCTCGACAAGGACTAGAATTGAAATAATGAATGATAATAAAAAATTCCAGAAACCAGAAGAAAAACAGATTACAAGAAAAGAATCCCTGGCAAGATATATAAACGACCTATCTCAATTTAATTTATTAAGCTTCTATTCGGATAATAATGCTGATCGGGATTTTGTGACAGCCACAGCGGTGCCGAATCATCCTTCTAATTGATTAATTAAACAAACCGAAATAAAATTGTCAGGTTAAGTTTAATTTCCTATTTTTAATTTATGGAATTAGTACCGATAATATTTAGCGTCCTCAAGATAGTAGCTGTTCTTGCCGTGGTTGTTATCACTTTTTCTTATGTTACTTACAGAATCAAACTGAAGAAAGGGATAATTGAATCACCGGAAAAAAGAATAGCTCAACCGGTTGTATATGCAGGAAAATCTGTAAAAAGAATTGTTGAAAGAATAACAAAACACATTCCTCCTCCCCCACCGGATCAATTATCAAAACCCGAGATGGAGAAGAAAATTATTTTAGATCCGAGCACAAAGAGACCGGTAAAAAGAATTAATGAAAAAATTTCCAAAGAATCCCGAAAACAAAATAAACCGGATCGACTTGAAGTTGTAAAATCATTAAGTCCTAAGTCTACTATTGAAGACGAAGTTAAATCAAAACCGGTGAAAAATTTACCGGACAAAAAAGATTCTACCGCGGAAAAAAATATAGCATCACTTGGCGATCAAATTCTTGATAAATATGCCGAGGATGAATCCGGTGAAATGTTTACTCTTAACACAAAAAAGAAAAACACTCAGAAAGACAAGTAGCTTCCGCTTTGTTAAAAAATAATGATTGAATCAAAAGAAAAATATTCCCGCCTTTTTATTAAAAATATGGTGTGTAATCGGTGTATTAAAGTTGTTAAAGAGGAATTAGAAAAACTGGGACTGGAAATAAATAAAATTTCATTAGGCGAGGTTGTAACAGAATCAAAAGTTGATAATATCTTGCTGGAGGAAATAAAATCTGTTTTACAGGAAAATGGATTTGAATTAATTGAAAACAAAAAAGCAAAGCTTGTAGAGAAAATTAAAAGTATAGTTATCAATGAAGTACATATTGATAATCGCGGTGAATCGAAAAAAACAAATTTTTCTAAAATTATAGAAAAACAAGCCGGTAATGATTATACTTATCTAAGTTCTCTCTTCTCATCCATTGAAGGAATTACGATTGAGCATTTTATAATACTTCAGAAAATAGAGCGTGCTAAAGAATTATTAAAGTATGGTGAACTGACATTAAGCGAAATTGCTTACAACCTGGGATATAGCAGCGTTCAGCATCTTTCTAACCAGTTTAAGAAAGTAACCGGTCTTTCCGCAAGCGACTTTAGAAAACTTACTATCAA
Source organism: Melioribacter sp. (assembly GCA_018333725.1). Classification (GTDB taxonomy): domain Bacteria; phylum Bacteroidota; class Ignavibacteria; order Ignavibacteriales; family Melioribacteraceae; genus DSXH01. The sequence goes on from JAGXSM010000248.1 coordinate 4,862, forward strand.
CATCCGAAAACCACTCGATAAACTCAGTTAGAATTCTCTTTCTTAACCTAAAATTTTATAACATTTCATAAAAAATATGTAACACGTAATAAGGTAAACTTATTTAGTTTTCGGTTGCATTTATAATTAAAGGAAAAATAAAATGGCAGAAAAAATTTTCATTATTGAAAACATGAGCTGTAATCATTGTGTTATGGCGGTTAAAAAGGAACTATCCAAATTGAACCTGGATTCTTTTCAGGTTGAAATTGGAAGTGCAAAGATCAATTATGATGAATCGAAAACTAAAAACGAACAAATTGTAAAAGCAATTGAAGAAGCCGGGTATAAAGTAAGAAGGGATTAATCAATGCAAATGAAGTATGATCTAACCGTTAAGGGAATGACTTGTGCAAGTTGTGTTACAAGGGTTGAAAAGATTATTGGCAAAATGGATAATGTTAAAAATGTTAGTGTTAACCTTGCAACCGAACGTGTAAGCTTTGAAAGCGATAAGGATGCAATCGACCTGAAAGCAATATCTTCAGCAATAAAAGAATACGGATATGAATTAGTAATAGATAGAGCCGAATCGCAAGTAAATTTTTCATCAACTAACATTGTATCTGAGGAAGAAGACGAATACTATAAAAAATTGAAATTGGAATTTTTATTCGCTCTGGTTTTTACAATACCAATTTTTCTAATAAGTATGCTGATGGATTATAACTTCTTTCAATCATCCTGGATTTTTAATCACGATGAAACAAGAAAAATTCTTCTTATCCTAACAACACCTGTAATATTCATTAGCGGTAAGAGGTTTTACAAAATTTTCTGGAATAACCTGAAACATTTTTCGGCAGAAATGAATTCACTTGTAGCAATTGGTACAGGAGCAGCTTATGGATACAGTACATTTGCAACGCTTTTTCCTGAAGTAATTAATAGAGATCCAAGTAATATTCATGTTTACTTTGAAACTGCAGTTGTAATAATTACACTAATTTTGATGGGAAAACTTCTTGAGCATCGTGCAAAAAACAAAACCACAAATGCAATTAAACGGCTAATAGAACTTAAACCTAAAACAGCTAATATCATTCTCAATGGCGAAGAAAAATCAATAAGTATTTCAGAATTAAGTATTAACAATGAAGTTGTAATTAGACCCGGAGAAAAAATTCCGGCCGATGGAAAAATAATTTCTGGTAATTCTTCGGTTAATGAATCGATGTTAACCGGCGAAAGTCTTCCTGTGGAAAAAAATATCGGCGATAATGTCTTTGGAGGTACGATAAACCAGAACGGAACATTTAACTTTGTGGTAACCAGCATCGGTGATAATTCGGTACTCGGTCAGATTATTCGAATGGTTGAACAGGCTCAATCAACTAAACTGCCAATTCAGAAACTGGTTGATAAAATTGCCGGAATATTTGTCCCGGTTGTAATCCTTATTGCAATAGTTACATTTTTATACTGGTTGATCTTTTCACCCGATCATTCCTTTAGCAATGCTCTAATAAATTTTGTGGCAGTTTTAATTATCGCTTGCCCATGTGCTTTGGGATTAGCAACACCAACAGCAATTATTGTAGGAACAGGTTTGGGTGCTTCAAATGGAATTCTAATCCGTAATGGCGAGAGTATTGAAATTGCAAATAAGATCTCTACCATAATTTTTGATAAAACCGGAACACTAACAGAAGGTAAGCCGAAAATTTCGGAAATAATTTCTTTGGGCAAGGATACGAGGGGATTATTACAATTAACTGCATCACTGGAATCTAAATCAGAACATCCAATTGCAAAAGCTATTTTACAGAAAGCAAAACAAGAAGAAATAACTTTACTGGAACCCGATAGTTTTAAAAATTACTCTGGATTTGGAGTAGCAGGTCTGGTAGATAATAAAAATGTAATTGCCGGTAATATTAATCTATTGAAAGAATTTTCAATTAATGTTGATAAAGGTCTTTCAATTTATAATGAGTTGCAAGAATCAGGAAAGACAATTATCTGTATTTCCATTGATGAAGAGTTTTCCGGTATTCTGCTGGTTGAAGACAAACTTAAGGAGGATTCGTTTGACGCAGTAAATCATTTGCGGGGAATGAATATTAAAACAGTTATGTTAACCGGCGACAATAAAAAAATTGCCGAAACAATTGCGAACCAATTAAGTATATCTGATTATATAGCAGAGGTATTACCCGGCGGAAAAGCAGATGTTGTTAAAGAGTATCAAATGAAAGATGAAATTGTTGGAATGGTTGGGGATGGAATAAACGATGCGCCGGCATTAGCTCAAGCTGATGTTGGAATTGCTATCGGAACCGGAACCGATGTGGCAATTGAAACAGCACAAATTACTTTGGTGAAAGGAAACCTTACCGGGGTAGCAAAGGCAATTAGACTTTCGCAGAAGACGTTAAAAACAATTAAGCAGAATTTATTCTGGGCATTTATTTACAATACTGTATTGATTCCGCTTGCTGCTTTTGGTATGTTAAATCCTATGATAGCTGCACTTGCTATGTCGTTAAGTTCAGTTTCGGTTGTAACAAATTCTCTTAGATTAAAGCGAGCAAAATTATTTTAATTATTTAGATGTAGAGACGAGGCATGCCTCGTCTCTACGGAGTGTTTTATGCAAAAATACTACATTCAAAAAAATCCGTTTATTGTTCCGACTACTGACGGGAAACTAATTGAAGAACTTTTTGGAAAAGCCAGTATTAATACCGGTGATTATAGTTTCGCTCACATGATCGCTCCACCTCACTGGTCAGAACCATTTCAATCACCGGAATTTGATGAAATAACTTATATTATTTCAGGAAGGAAAATGTTCGAAATTGACGGAGAAGAAATAATTTTAACAAAGGGTCAATCTTTTTGCGTTATGAAAGGAACTCAAGTAAGATATTCCAATCCATTTGAAGAACCTTGCGAATATATTTCGGTTTGTATCCCGGCATTTACATTAGAGAGGGTCAAAAGAGATAATTAAAATAAAGTTGAGGCTGTCTCAAAAGTAAAATATTTTAAAGAATAGCCCACAGATTAAAGCGGATTAAATAGATTTTCGCAGATTTTTTATTTGAACTATTACTTTTGAGACAGCCTCTACCTAACCATATTACTTTGCAAATTGCTTTTCAATCTTCTCAACATACTTTTCATGAAACTGGGCGATAGCTTTATACGCTTTCTCCAAAATATTTTCCGGTGGTAGAAACACAATTCTAAAATGATTAGTACCGGGTACCTGTCCAAATCCGCTTCCGTGAACCACAACTACACCGGTTTCTTTTATAAGTTCTTGAGTCCAGTGGGCATCATCAGTAATATTATGAATACGCGGGAAGGCATAAAAAGCTCCTTCCGGTGCAACGCAAGAAATTCCGGAAATTGAATTCATTGCTTCAACTGTCATATCGCGCCGCCTGGTTAATTTTTTCATTGCAACTTCAAGGTGAGATTGGTCGCCAAGTAATGAAGGTGCAATTCCATATTGTTCGGGATGATTTGCAGATAAGCGAGCACGTAATAGTTTGTTAATTGCTTCGATATAATCTTTTAATACATTCTTGTTACCGCTTACAATCCCCCACCCAATTCTGAAACCGGGGACCATATAATTTTTTGATAGTCCGCCGAATGTGACCATTGGTGCTTCAGAATTTAAGGAAGCAATTGATGTGTGTTTTTTTCCATCCATCAATAGCTTATCATAAATCTCATCGGCAAAGATTACAAGGTTATGCTCTAATGCTAAATCAATAATTTGTTTAAGTGTTTCAGGTGAGAAATTAGAACCGGTTGGATTATTAGGATTAATAAGAATTATTGCCCGTGTCTTATCATTAATTTTACTTCTAATATCCTCTATGTTTGGTTGCCAGCTATTACTTTCATCAAGATAGTATGGATTTTCATACATCATCAATTTACTTTGAATTGCAGTATAAAGCGGATAACCCGGTGTAGGAGTTAATACATTTTCGCCGTCGTTTACCAGAGCAGTTAAACAGATATCAATTGCTTCGCTTGCACCTGTTGTAACAAAAATATCCTGAACATTTTTTATTCCCTTTTTATCAGCTTCCAACTCAATAGCTTTAACTGCTTCTTTAATTCCCGAAGATGGAGCATAACCGTTTAGATTTTTTAACATTGCTTTATAAGTTTCTTCAACAAGATGTTTGGGCGGTTCCCAATCGAACAAATTAGGATCGCCAATGTTCAGATATAACATTTCCTTTCCGCTCTTAGCAACTTCGTTTGCAATCACAACAATATCTCTAACCGCATACGTTACCTTTTCCGTTCTAACTGCTGGTTTAATTACAAAATTTTTCATTTAATCTCCGACTTCTTTAAAAAAAGTATAATGACAGGCAAAAATTAGTTTATTTGTGTGCGAACTTCAATTTAGAAAGGAATATATCAACCGGGTTTTACAATAATGCCTTTACTCTTATGCCCGTTTATCTTAATGGTTATTGGATTTTCTACTCTAATATGTTTTGTGAACTCTTTCTGTTCAATTACATTTTGATTTTCCAGCCAAGCCCAATCAATGAAACCCTGTTCATCCAGCTCGTTAATTGTAAAGTATCCGATCTTGAATGAAGTAAGATTTTGGAAAAAGTGTGAACCTTGAGACGGAGTAACATTAAAATCAGAAAAGTTCGACTCAATAATTGTTCGCGCACCATTAATCATTTCCCAGGTGACCGGAATTCCAAGCCATGGATCGAACGTTCCCCATCTACCTACACCAATTAATAAATAGGGGGTTTTGTTATTCAACATTTTGGAATTGTATTGAGCAATTTCGTGTGCAACTTTAACTGTGTTTTTACGATCGAATTTTTTCTGATCAACGAAGACAATATCTTTTATGTCATTAATTACTCCGTGCCCTAAGACCTGATCGCTTTTACCGAGTAACGATTCCTTTTCAAACGATTCCAGTTCAAGTTCTTCAATTTCGTTACTTACAACAAGCGGTCTCATTTGCAAAAGAGCAAACTCTTTTGGTTTTCCATCGGGTACTGTTAAATTAACAGCGAATTCAATTTCAACCGGCGAACCTGTTCCCCAGCTTCCCATATCTAATAGTAAAGACAAAATTTCCGGCAGCGGAAATACTTTCTGTTTTAGTATCGGTGCTAATGTAAATAGTTTTGTTCCTTCTCTATCAGTTCCATCATAGAGACTATTATTATCAATTGAATATGTTGAGCCGGTATAATCTAATGTACCATCTTTAACCGCTTCAAATAAATTGAATTTCTTTATAAGGTCATCTTCATTTATTTTATTCTTGAGGTTATCATTTAATATCAGAGCAAAAAACTCGTGTGGAGAATAATTTAGCAAATCATCAATTGTTGCAAATTGCAAAATATGATTAGGATATTTAGGACAGAACCGGAATGAAATTCCGCCATCAACAATATATTTACCTAACCCGGGTGCAACAGATACAATTCCATCATGCGATTTAAGAGGCGGGTTAGGATAAAAATTGTACGACTTTGCAACACCTGAAAACTCGGGATAATACTTCCCGTTGTGATTAGCACCCACAACCTTCTGAATTATTACAGCCATCTTCTCTTCTTCAAGTCGGTATGTAGTTACTTTAATGTAATCTTTCGATCTCTGAAAATAGATCGACATATAGATTCTTTTAATAGCATGCAGAAGTTGCTTTAACCTTACTTTTATATCAGGATTATTATTAGGAAGCATAAAAGTTTCGTAAACACCTGCAAAAGGTTGTCCCTGAGAATCTTCCAACAGACTTGATGAACGGACAGCAATAGGATCATTTACTTCTTCAAGAAATTCCAGTAAAGAATTGAGAGCATAACCCGGGAATTTTTTTGCTTTGAAAAATCTATTTTCAAGTTCCTTATCGTTATTACATTTAAGAGCAAATTCCAGCAGGTTGTTGTCGCTAATAAATTGATCGAATACATCCGTAGCAAGAACCACGGCTGGAGGAACCAAAATCTTAACATTTTCAAAACGGTTTCTTATGTTAAAATCGCTTAACAACCGGTTAACAAATCCAAGTCCGCGTGCTTTTCCGCCTAACGATCCACCACCAATTCTTGCAAATGTTGTTGTTTCGTCAAATGTCTCACTGCTAAAATCTGATATTACTCCGATCTGTCGCGATTTACGAAATTCTTTAACCGAATCGATAAGCAATCTTCGTAATTCATTTGTCGAGCTAAAGTCGGTTACTTTTTTAGGACGAAGTTGATGGGCAAGCCAGAATTCTGTTCTTGCTTTAAGCCAGTTAGAAAAATGATTTCTTGAAGCATGAAAAATTATACTTTCCTCAGGCACCTTCTCTAATTCCTCTTCAAGTTCATTCAGGTTGGAAGCTCTTCCAACAACATCGCCATTTTCTAACCGGAAAATAAAATCGCCAAAGCTGAAATACTTTACCATTAACTTTCGCAAATCGTCCAGTAGTGTTGGCGAGTCCTTTAATAAAAATGAAGCATCAACCGAAATTGCAAGTTTTTCATTTTGAGGTAGACTCGATTGCAGAATAACAGGAATATCTTGCTGATGTTCTTTAACCTTAGTGGCAAATTCAAGACCGGCTTTTGGATCGGGTCGCCCATCTTTGTGAAAATCGATATCGGAAATAACCCCGAGAATATACTCTTCATACTTCTGAAAATAATCCCATGCTTCCTCATAATTAGAGCAAAGAAGAATTTTAGGTCGCGCCCGCATCCTTAAAAATTTGTGTGAAAGGTTTATCCCTTCCGATAGTAAACTTTGAGATTGTTTCAATACAACAGTATATACAGCCGGTAAATAGGATGAATAAAATCTTATACTGTCTTCTACTAAAATTATAGATTGAACACCGAATTTTTTTGTGTCGTGTTCAACATTTTTTTTGTCTTCTATAAATTTTATGATTCCAAGAATAATTTTATAGTCTCCTTGCCAGATAAATACTTTATCGAAAACGGAAATGTCTCTAGTTGAAATTAGATCAATCATTTCCCTGTTATCGTAACCAAGAAGTACAATTGGAATATCAATTCCAGATTCCTTCATTTTTTTTGCAAATGAAATTACCGACATATCTTCAATATGCATTGTAGTAATGATGAGATCGAAGTGCCTGTCTTCGTCCATCATTTTAAATGCTTCTGCACCAGAAGATACCTGAACAAGTTCCGGGGAATGACTTAAATTAAGAAGCTGATACTCCTGCCTGATAAGTTCGTATAATCTATTGTCTTCTTCGAAGATGTAAGAATCGTATAGGCTTGATACAAGAAGAATATCCCTTACACGGAACTGCATCAGGTTGTGAAAATCCTGAAACTTTGAGTATCTGCTTGTTTCTATAAGCTCTTTATTAAATTTTACCTGTTCAATATTCATTCATTTATCAATCGTTAATAGAAGAAATTAATTTGCAGTTGCATAAGTAAATGGGGCAATAGCTGCCCCATTTAATACGATAGGATTTTATACTATTCCCTGATCGAGCATTGCATTAGCTACTTTCACAAATCCACCAATGTTTGCACCATTAACATAATTACCCGGTGTTCCATATTTAGCGGCGGTTTCAACACATGTTTTGTGAATACTCTTCATAATGTTGTGTAATCTCTGATCAACTTCTTCGCGCGACCATGAAAGTCGTAAACTATTCTGAGACATTTCCAATCCAGATGTAGCAACACCACCGGCATTTGCAGCTTTACCAGGTCCATACAGAATTTTTGCATTAAGGAATTGGTCGATAGCTTCTATTGTAGAAGGCATGTTTGCACCTTCGGAAACAACATATACACCATTCTTCAATAAGTTAGCTGCATCTTTTCCATTAATTTCATTTTGTGTGGCAGAAGGGAAAGCACAATCGGCCTTATGATTCCACAAAGGATTATAGTCCACACTTGGATCTATAGCAAAGTAGGTTGCAGTTTTAAATTTGTCTGAATATTCTTTAACTCTACCGCGTCGAACGTTTTTCAAATCCATTATGAATTGAAGTTTTTCATGATCAATTCCGGCTTCGTCGTAAATGTATCCGTTTGAATCTGAAATCGTAAGCGGTTTACCTCCTAAGTGGAGTATTTTTTCGATAGTATATTGAGCAACATTTCCGCTACCGGAGACAATACATTTTTTACCTTCTAAAGTTTGATTTCTTGTAGAAAGCATTTCGGCTGCAAAATAAACAGCACCATAACCGGTTGCTTCGGGTCTAATTAAAGAACCGCCCCAGTTTAATCCTTTGCCGGTTAATACACCTGTAAATTCATTTCTTAATTTTTTGTACTGACCGAACAAGTATCCTATTTCTCTTCCGCCAACACCAATATCACCGGCAGGAACATCAGTATTCGGTCCGATGTGTCTAAATAGTTCGCTCATAAAGCTCTGGCAAAACCGCATTACTTCGCCATCACTTTTTCCCTTAGGGTCAAAATCGGAACCGCCTTTACCTCCACCCATTGGTAATGTTGTTAAACTGTTTTTAAATACCTGTTCGAATGCAAGAAACTTTAAGATGCCAAGATTTACAGAAGGGTGAAATCTTAAACCTCCTTTATAAGGTCCTATAGCACTGTTCATTTCAATTCTGAATCCACGATTAACTTGAACATCTCCCTGATCATCTACCCAGGGAACTCTAAATAAAATTACCCGTTCGGGTTCAATTATTCGTTCAAGAATTTTTTCTTTACGGTACTCCGGATGTTTTTCCAATACTAATGATAGTGAAGATGCTACTTCGTAAACTGCCTGGTGAAATTCTGGTTCACTAGGATTTTTTGCTTTTACTTGCGACATTAGGTTTTTAACGAACTCGGACATAAAATCTCCGCTGATATTGTTAATAAATTAATTATAGGATTTGAACCGAAGAGGAAAAATTTAGATTAAATGTGGAATAGGAAGATTGTAAAACTTTTGAATGGGGTAATAAAAAAATTCAGAAGAAGAGAAAACCTTCAAGGAAATTTTCGATTTATTTTTGTTCTTAAGTCCCAATATAATTTCACTTTTCAAAATGCGATAAAGGACTATTATTTACGTGCACAAAATAGATTGTAAGAAATTATTGTGCAAGTAAATTTATCAAATTTTTGAGACAAGAAAAGCAACAAGCCAGGAGAAGAAACCAGAAAGTAATAAAATTAAAATGAATGCAAAAATCTGTATTTTCTTCCGTAATTCTCGGGAAAGCGGAAATTTTGATGGCTGATTATTAGTAAGAAAGTCCCCTCTTTTAATATCCCATTCCGGGAATGAATTAATAAAATTTTCCTTTTCCCTTCTTTGCCTCAGATCAATTAGTTTTAGTGATTTAGTTTTTGGGGGAAAGTAAGTATTCTGAGACTGCCACCAATTATCCGGAATTTTAATTTCGATGAGTTCATCTGGCGAGTTGTTAGTTATGGTATAATCTACCAATGATTTTTTTTCCTGAAACATAGATCACCTATATTTTTTATCAGGTTCTACTATTTGCTTCCTTTCTAAATTGAATGACCTTAAGGTGCTGTGAATCGTTAATTGAAGTTGTTATGCTGTCGTTAATATACCACCATTCAACAGGAATATTTATTCTGTACTTTTTTACTCCCTTACCGGAATCAAAAACAATAATATTTCCATGCGGATTAATATTAACTTCGTGATAAGCAGAGCTTGTAAAAATTCTTTCGAATAAGTTCAACCTGGATAAAATGGAACCGGAATTTTTTGCATGCGTCATTATTACAAAAGTGTAAAAGAGAATTTTTATATCGAGTTTTATTCCTTTATTGTTTTCATAAAATGAATCGAGCTCAATAAGATTTCTAACACCATAATCCCTATCGCCAAATATTTGCCAAACGCCCGTTAATCCGGGAAGGCAATTCATTAAACTTCTTTTTTGATATAATTCAGGATATTCATCTTTTATATAAGATAGTTCTTCCTGCATTAAGGGTCGTGGACCAACTAAACTCATCTGTCCGGCAATAATATTATAAAGCTGGGGTAATTCATCCAGCCCTGTTTTTCTTAACCATTTCGAGAATTTATTAATTGATTCAGAGAACTCTGATATCAAAATATTATTTTTAGATAGGTGTTTATTATTTGATGTAAGGAGAGAACTTTTGATGGTGCGGAATTTTAACATAGAGAAATTGAATTTTTCTAAAGTAATTCCCCGCCGCTGAATAAAAATCGGGTTCTCTTTAAGAGTGCTTAGAATTATAATATAGATTAATACTTGAAATGGAAGTGATATTAATAAAAGAGTAATAGAAATGAATAGATCAAAAAATCTTTTTTTCAGAGAGGTATACATTAATCACTGTGATAAATTTTGAACTAAATCTATTATAATTATTTATAAAAATAAAGCTATAAAATAATCAGAAGATTAAAGTCCACATTACATAGTCTAATATTAATATCATAGCAGAACTAAGCACAAAAGATCTAATTGTAGAGTTACCAACACCTTCAGCGCCACCTTCGGTTTTAAATCCAATGTGACAACCAAGTAGAGCTGTTACTCCGCCAAACATCATTCCTTTAATCAATCCGAATAACAGATCTCCGAATTCGAAATACCTTCTAACAGATTCAAAGAATACGTTAAAAGAAACACCGAGAAAGAGATTGGAAATAAAATAAGCACCAATAATTGCAATGGAATTTGCAAAAACAACAAGCACCGGCATCATAATAATTGCGGCAAAAAATCTGGGTGTTGCTAAAAAACGGACCGGACTAATTCCCATAGTATCTAAAGCATCTATCTGTTCTGTAACTTTCATTGAACCGAGTTCCGCAGCAATAGAAGCGCCTACTCTACCAGCAATTACAATTGCAGTTAGGACGGGTCCAAGCTCTGTAATAATTGCTCTGCTTGTTGCAGTGCCCAAAAAAGAGAGCGGTGCAATTCCCTTTAACTGATATGCTGCTTGCCATGCAGCTACAGCTCCTGTAAATACTGCAATTATAGTAACTAATGGAATAGAACCGACTCCAACATGTTCCATCTGGTAAACAAAATTTTTTCTGTTTTTAACCAAGGAAGGCATATAAATAAAAATTTCTCCAAGTAGTTTGAATATCTGTCCGCACTCCTGGAAAAAATCTAATGTCTTACGTCCTAGTAACTGAATAATTTTCATATACTCTATTTATAAATAATCTGCTGTTAAAACTAATAAAGTTGTTTCACTTTATAAATCAATTCTTTAGCATCTTTCGATGCGGTTATATTTTCTATCACACTTATGTCATTAAATTTTTTAGCAATGTCTGAAAGAAGCTTCAACTGGATCTCTGGTTTTTCTTCCGGTGTTAATAACAACACAATAAATTTTGCCGGGAGATTATCGAAAGAATTCCATTCAATTCCCTCCTTAACAATTGCAACAGCAACAATTGTTTCTTTAATATCTATACGTGCATGAGGAATTGCTAAATGTTTTTCAAGTCCGGTTGAAATTGTTTCTTCCCTTTTATTAACCAGATCATACACCAAATTAAAATCCAGTTTATGGTAAGCAGCAACTTTCTGACATAATTCTTTTATTACATCATTTTTAGATTGTGCAGTAGAAAATATTATTGTTTCGTTTTTTAATAAAGAATGGAAACTTAGTTTTGCTTTAACCTTCTTAAGGTAATAGTTCATAATTGGTGCGCTCGATATGGATGTAACAAGTGCCATTATAACTAATGCAACAAATACTTTTTCATTAATCAATCCATACTGGTATGCTAATGTGCCCAGCACAATTTCCATAGCACCGCGCGAATTCATCCCAAAACCGATTATCAACGAATCATTTTTACTAAGACCTCCCCAATAAGCACCCAAACTGCATCCAACTACTTTACCTATGAATGCCAATACTAAGAAGACTGATACAATTAGCGGATCAAAGTTCTCAATAAAATTTATTCTTAGTCCAATGGAAACAAAGAAGAGAGGGGCAAAAATGTTTGTAACAAACTGATAAATAATTTCACGGGTTTCTTCTTTAAGATGAACCGAATCTCCAATTGCAATACCGACTATGAATACTCCGAATATTGCATGAATGCCAATATATTCTGTAAATGCAGCGCCCAGGAAACCAAGAATAAAAATAAAATTTAATACTCCACCGGGGAACGTAAAACGTTTTTGTATAAATGGTAGAGAATAATTAATAAACTTTCTTACAAATATTAGAACAAAAATTATGAATCCAATTATCACAATTACTAAAGATGATAATGGAAGTGCATGCCCTGAGTTCTGCCCTATCATACCTAATACAATTGAAAAAATTATCCATCCTACCAGGTCGTTAAACATTGCCGCAGCCATAATAAGGTAACCGATCTCTGATTTGAAAATTTGCAAATCCATTAATGTCCTTGCAACTACCGGCAGTGCAGTAATAGAAAGTGCAGTTCCAACAAACAGAGCAAATACC